>NZ_DASTAT010000065.1 GCF_035712445.1 Oligoflexus sp.
GGACGGCCGCTACGATGCTGACTTCAAAACTTTCGACCAGGATTTGCCGGGTCGTGGCTTCATGACCAATGCGATGTGGCTTCGCCTTACGGTCAGGCATGATGGTCCTAATAAAGAAATCATCTACTTCAGCAGTCGTTATCCCATCCTGGATACCGTGCAGCTCTTTCAAAAAAATGAAGCAGGCTCCTGGCAAAGTGAAAGACGGGGCGATCTGAATCCCGAGCGTACGGGTCGGGCTCCTTATCGCACGCCGATTCTGAAAATGCACGTGACCCCTGGAATCAACACCTACTACATCAAACTGCAGACCCAGGGTTCCATCGTCCTGGCCATTTACCTCGCTAAACCTGATGCGATGCGGCGCTTTCAGATGCTGGATAGCGCGGCGATCGCTCTCTTTTTCGGTATGCTGCTCACGCTGCTCTTCTACAACGGCTTTCTCACGTTCTCATTCCGCAGTGTCACCTACTTCTATTACTTTCTCTTCATTCTGAATATGATCTTCACCCAGGCTGCTCTGCAGGGGCTGTGGCCAGTGATCCTGCCGGGGGCATTAGGAACCTGGGCCAGCAACACGGGCTTTCTCATCTTCGCGGCGGTTGCCTATGCGACAGCGTTTATGGTGACGACGAGCTTTCTGAATATGCGTGAGCATATGCCGGTCTTCCATAAGATCTTCTCGGGCGTGGCCATTTTCTGCGCGATCATGGTCCCTCTGGCCTTCGTGCTTCCCTACAATATCCATGTGAAGATACTTTCGATGATCCTTTTCATCGGCAGCTTCATCATGCTGGGCTGCAGCGTCCTCGCCGTCACCCGAGGCTACCGTCCGGCCTTTGCCTGGTGCTTCGCCTGGCTTTTCATGCTGGTCAATAACATCATGCTGGGACTGACCTATGAAGGCATCATCCATATGCCTTTCATCGTGCAGTTCAGCAATCTTCCCGGCGTCGCGTGCGAAGGCATCCTGATGTCGCTGGCGCTGGCCGATCGGGTCAACTTTTTCCGGGCCAAGGCGGACCGCACGATTCATGAGCTGAACGATCAGCTGCAGCAGCACCTCGTTCAAGTCGAGGCTCTGGTGGCGGAACGCACGGAAACCATCCGAACGATCCTCGATCATGTGGCCAGCGGTTTTCTGATGATTGATAGAAATGCTTCGATCGCGCCCGGTTTCACCCGATCCTGTCTGAGCCTTTTGGCTTCTGACCTTCAGGAAGGCCAGAACCTTTTGGAAGTGCTCGCCCTGAAACCTGATCTGACTCAGAAATTCAGCATGGCCCTGAATCAGGTCTTTGATGATCAGATGCCTTTGGAGGCTTCGCTTGGTCAGCTGCCATCCTATGTGCTGGCGCATGGCAAGTACTTGCATATGGAAGCGGCGGGAGTTCGGGACAAGGATGGACGTCTCCAGCATATTCTTCTGACCTGGACGGATGCCACCGAACTCCGTAGGCGTCGCCTGGAAGCCCAGCGCAATCGCAGTCTTTTGAAGACTCTGCGCGACATCGAGGGTTTCCGGCAGTTCGTGGCCTATTCCTTTGATGCCGTCCAAAAGCTGAAGCAGCTCGAAGGCAATGCGACGGATCAAGGCTCGCGCGAAGTGCAGTTCATCCTGCACACTTTGAAAGGCAACTGCATGGTCTTCCAGCTGCCCGAGATCGCCCGCTTTCTGCATCAGCTGGAAGAGAAAGCCCAGATCAGACGCTCAGATCTTGACAAGCTGGAAGAGCAGTTCAAGAAGTACCTGACCCGACATGCCAGTCTTCTGCGCACGCAATGGGGTCCGATCAGCTATGAAAAGCGGGTCACCGATGCTCAGCTTAATGCTTTGAGGGAGCTGTCGCGCACGCGTTTCGCACCGCCCTTGCGGGTGGACATCGATCATTGGATCCAGGATGTATCGGCCAAACCTGTGCGTTCGCTGCTGCATTCCATGATGAATGATGCGCGAGTGGTGGCCCGGAAGCTTCATAAGAATGTGGAAATGCGCGTCCTTGATCGTGATGCGCGCGTTCACTCCGAGGCCGAAGAGGCTTTGATTGATCAGCTGATTCATGTGGTGCGGAATGCGATCGTGCATGGGATCGAAGACGACAGGGAGGCTGTGAATAAAGCCCAGCAGGGATTCATCTGTCTGGATTTCCGCGAGCTGCCCGATGGCCTTGCCATTTCATGCTCGGATGATGGCCGCGGTTTTGATCGCCAGGTCTGGGAAGAGGAATGGAAGGCCCGTGGTCTTCCCCTGGATGAAGACATCACCCGGATGTCTTTGGCTCAACTCGTTTCCACGATCAGCCGGGGTGGATTCTCCACGCAGTCGAAGGTCTCGCTGTTTGCCGGACGTGGCATTGGCATGGAGGCGTTGTTCGCAGCGGTCGAGCGCTGCCAGGGTACGCTGGACATTATCAGTGAGCCTGGCAAGGGCGCCCGCTTTGAGATCTTTATTCCAAGATCGCAGTCCTTGCGATCGGTTTCCTGAACTTAGAAGTTGAAGAACGATGTGCGCGTATACACACCGGGATAGCCCTGGCGTGCGCAGCCTCTACCCCAGCTGACGACGCCGACGAGAGTCAGCTTTGTGCCGTCGTAGCTATAGAGCGGTCCACCGGAATCACCCTGGCAGGAGTCGGTGCCCGAGCTATAGGCGCAAAGGTTGCCGTCATAGATGGACGAACCATAAGCGCTGGCGCATTCGGCGTTCGAGATGGCTTTGACCGCGGTGTATTTCAACACAGAGGTGACGTTGCCGCCTTCATAGGTCGATCCCCAGCCGGCCACATAAAGAGTGGATCCGGGTGCGGGAAGGGCCGAGGCTCTGTTCACAGAGGCTGGCTCGAACGAGCTGCTGCCGCTCAGTGTGATGGTTGCGGAATCGTATTGAGTGCCCGACGAGCTGTAGCGGGGGTTGATGCTGTAGCTGGCGATCGAGAAGCGCTCGGTGCCTGCCGTGGAGCGCAGATCGCGAGCGCCGATGACGACTTTCAGATAGGATCGGATTTCGCTGCTGCTGAAGTCGGCGAGACAGTGCGCTGCAGTCAAAACCTTATTCGGCGCAATCAATGTACCGCCGCAGAAATGCGAGCCGCTGTACTGGAGGGAAACGATCGAGCTAAAATACTGGCTATAGAGCGAGGTACTCACCTGGCTGCCGCCAACGATGTCGAGTTGACTGGTTTCCTTGGGTGCCTTTTCAGTACCGCACCCCATCATGACTGTCCAGCCAGTCAATGTAACAAGTAAAAGGTTTCTTAGGCTTACGATCATTTCCTGACTCCTGCGTGGTCCTTGTTAGTACTTTCTCATACTTATTTTGAACAAACGACAATTTGTATTTAGGAAAATTGACTGGTAGCGATATCGGGAGCTTATGGGGAAAATTCCCTGCTTCGGCGCTGCTGAAAGCCCACTGCAAAGCAGGATTCCGTACCAAAGTGGTTGCGTTTCACGCAGCAAAGGCCGGTTTTTCATGCTTTTTGGCTGGTACACCGTTTGCTTGATAGTGGTTAAACCGTCAGAGGAAAGGGGAGTCCCGATGAGCAAGAACGTACCGCCAGTATCCAAGTATATGACGCCGATGCCCTACACAATTGAAGCCGGCGACAGCCTCAGCAAGGCGTCCGGGCTGATGAAGGAATACAAGATCCGTCACCTTCCCGTCCGTTCGCACAACAAAACCGTAGGCCTTCTCTCGTTCCAGGATGTGAACCTTCTTTCCTCTTTCAGCTCCGTCGACCTCGATGCAACAACAGTCGACTCCGCCATGGCCCGCAGCCCCTACTGCGTAACGCCCGACACCCCGCTGGATCTCGTGGCTTCGCACATGGCCGAGCAAAGAATCGGGTCGGCTTTGATTATTCAGGAGAATGGAACCTTGGTTGGGATCTTCACCGATACTGATGCCCTGAGGGCTTTGGCGGAAGTGTTTCAGACGCGACTGAAGAAGTAGACTATGTGGGCCGGAACCCCGGCCCCACCATTCAGGACACCTTCTTCAAAATATCCTGGACGCCAGGCCCGAGCACTTGCTTCAGCTCCTTCTGAGTCGCCTGCTCAAAGTAATCCTGCACTGCCTGCTGCACATACTTCCGTGCCAGCTGATCCAGCTGCTCGGTGACTTCGCGGGGCAAGGTGATGCGGAATGGGGTGGCAGGTTCTTTTTCCACTTCGGCTTTGCGGAGGGGGACGACTTTGGTTTTCGCGCGGTTCATGCCTTCGTTCATCAAGGCCGCGATGACGTCAAACGCCATGGCCCACTGATGGTTGATCTCGCGGGTCCAGGCATCTCCGAACATATCTTTCAAGGTTTTCAGAAGGGTCAGCCCCACCCATTCAAAATGCTCTTCGGTGGCTCCATAAGTATGATGACGCTCGCCCATCCTTCCAAGATATTCACCCAGGAACTCTGGATTCTCCAGGTTATGAACGACCTGCACCAGGGACGCGACGAGCAGACGCTTTTGTTTATCCAACTGGGAGGCATCAAAGAGGGGCTGCGCCGCCGGATAATCCTGAAAAAGATTCGCATAGAATCGATTGGCGAACTCCTCGGCGCGAGGCGTCACCAGTTCGAAAGTTTCCTGAATGAGTTTGATATTGAGGTCCACGCAAAACTCCTGGTTAGGGCGACAAATCCCTTTCGGAAAATCCAGGATGTCAGCTGGTTAATTCACTTATACCTTTTGGTAAGAATGATCTAAATCACCTCAAATAAAGCCACAACGCAGAGGCAAGACGAGCCGCCTGCCGAGCAGCAGTTGCTCACAACTGTTACCTCAATCATTCCCATATTTAAATTGCACAAAATCTTTGACATCCGCGCCATCCCACGGTTAAATTCCGCCAGGAATCGCTCTGCAACACACGAAGAGAGGAACCAAGAATGACACTGGTATCAAGAACAGTCGCTTTCTTTAGTTTGTTTTTCGCCCTGACGCTGCCCTTGCAGGCCAAAGACGTGAGGGTCGGTGGCGATCGACCTGCAGTCTTGAAACTCCCTCATTTCTATAACGCGAAGAAAAGTTATTCCCTGATCGTTCTTTTGCATGGTCGCGGCAATAACGCGACCCTGACGGATCTTTACCTGGGCCTCAGCCGCAGCCAGCCCTTCCATGATTACCTCCTGCTTTTGCCTGAAGGAACGGTACGTGATGATGGTCAGCAGGTTTGGAATGCCACGGAAAGCTGCTGCGCGACGAACAATAAGGATGTGGATGATTCCCAATATCTTCAGGATCTCGTGGCTGAAGTCAAAAGCAAATACAACGTCGATCCCAAACGCGTCTACCTTTACGGCCATTCCAACGGTGGATTCATGTCCTATCGTTTGGCCTGTGATACCAACGGTGTTTTCGCAGGTGTGGTGTCCGTTGCGGGCTCCGAGTTTGCCAACGCCGCCGACTGCAAGACCACAACACCGATCAAGATACTCCAGATTCATGGCACGGACGATTCCATCGTGCCTTTCGATGCCGAGGCTTCCGGCAAAACCTATCCAGGCGCTTTCAAAGTTGTGGAACGCTGGGCGGAGCGCAATCATTGCCAGAGTTATTCGGAACATCCGCGCAGCCTGAACCTTGTTCTGATTAAATTGGAACCGGGCCTGGATGAAAATGGCAAACCCACGATCATTGGTGACTTCACGGACTATATCTCGCTCGGCTTCCGGCCCGAGACGGATCAGTACATCTATGACGACTGTGCGAACGGAAGCAAGGTCGGCCTTTGGAAGATCAATGGCTCGAATCACGGCCCGGTGTTTCTGGGCGAAAATTTTGTGGGGAAAACACTGAAGTTCATGGGTGACAAATAAAAGATGACGAGGGGCCTTAAGGCCCCTTTTGCTTGCCCCCCAGGATCCTCTGGCGGCCCTGGCTGGTGATCAATGGCTCCTGCCGTCCACTTCCTTCGTCTGCAGCTTATTCACCTCGATATTATCCAGGCAACGCACATTGATCGCATACATCAAAGACCCATCCGGGCCCGCGCCATTGGCAAAGGACGTGACCCCGCAGGTCTTGCAGAAAAGGTGGTGAATTTGCTTTTGATTGAACTGGTAGTCCGAGAGGTTATCTTTCCCCGAGAGCAGCGTGAACTGCTTGTCACCGACAAATCCGAGTATGGTCCCCTTCTTCGTACAGATGGAGCAGTTGCAGGTGATCAGTCCCGCAAGATCCATCTCCACATCATAGCGAACCTTTCCGCAGTGACAGCCACCGGAATACTTTTGCATGAAGCCTCCTTGAGAGTCTAAATCTCCTCAACCAAAGCTACATCATGATCCAAGATGACCGCATGCTTCAAGTCCAAACGAATCCCGATTCGGGAACCCACCTCATGCCTTTCATGATGGCTGCTCGTAAAACACTGCAGCTCGGAACCGCTCGGCAGCTCCAGATAATAGATAAGGTACATACCCCGAAAAGCCACCCGCTTGACGAGCGCCCGCATGGTTGCGGCATCATCATGCACGATATCATCCGGCCGCAGCAGGACAGTCACCTTCCGCCCCACCAGTTGCTTGATGTCCTCGGTGCAAACCAGCTCCCCAAGTTCCGATTCCAGACAGCCTTCAGCCGTGATCTCGGCCGGAATAAAAGCCCCGGTTCCCAAAAACTCCGCCACAGCCCGATTCTGCGGCCTATGATAAAGGTCATAAGCCGACCCCCACTGCACGATACGCCCGCCGGCCATCACACCGATCTCATCGGCCATATCAAAGGCTTCATCCTGATTATGCGTGACGATCAAAGCCGTAACACCAAAGAATTCCAAAAGCACCTTCAGCTCATGCTTCATCCGCTCGCGCAGCGTCTGATCGAGATTCGAAAAAGGCTCATCAAGCAAAAGCAGCTCCGGCTCTGGAGCCAAAGCCCGAGCCAGGGCCACCCGCTGCTGCTGCCCACCGGAAAGCTCGCTCGGATACCGATCCTCAAAGGCCTCCAGCGCCACCGAATGCAGAAGATGCCGAATCTTTACCTGCTTCTCATGCGGCGGCAGATGCCGGATCCCAAATGCAATATTCTGGCTCACAGTCATATGGGGAAAAAGCGCGTAATCCTGAAACAGAACGCCAATCCGCCTTTTTTCAGGCGGCACGAATTGATCCCGACTGCTGACCAGCCTCTGATTCAAAACAATGCTGCCGTCCTTGATCTCTTCAAAGCCCGCAATGCAGCGCAGAAGAGTGGTCTT
Organism: Oligoflexus sp.; assembly: GCF_035712445.1. Taxonomy (NCBI): domain Bacteria; kingdom Pseudomonadati; phylum Bdellovibrionota; class Oligoflexia; order Oligoflexales; family Oligoflexaceae; genus Oligoflexus; species Oligoflexus sp. The sequence continues at coordinate 7,198 of NZ_DASTAT010000065.1, forward strand.
CCCACAGCCGCTCGCCCCCAAAAGACAGGCGATTTTGCCTTCCTCCAGGGTAAGGCTGACCCCATGCAGGATCTTCTGCGCCCCATAGCTGTGCTGAACGTCGCTGATATCAAGAACCACCCGCGTCATGGGTCAGCTCCTTTTCTGTTGAAAAAGAAAGAGCGGCAGCGTGCCGATCACCACCAGGAGAAGGGCAGGCAGCGCCGCTCGCGCCCATTCCCCCTCACTCGTCAATCCATAGATGCGAACGGAAAGACTGTCCCAACCAAAGGGCCTTGTCATCAATGTCAGAGGCATTTCCTTGATCACATCGACAAAGACGAGCAGAAAGCCGGAGGCAAAACTTTTCTTTAAAAGCGGCCAATGAATCAGAGCAAACTGCTTCCAACCATAAACCCCATAAAGCCGCCCGGCTTCATCCAAGCGCAAGGAAATCCGGGCCAGCCCCGCATCGACGGATGAGGAAGCCACTGCCAAAAATCGAATCCCGAGGGCCAGCACCATCGTGATAATGGTCCCCGATAAGATCAAAGGCCCGGCATAACCAAAATATTTTTCAAGGGTATCCACCAGAGCATGATCCACCTTCACAATCACAAGGTAAATCCCAATGGCCATCACCGAACCTGGAATCCCATAGCCCAGCTGCGCCAGCTGCTGACTCCGCTTCAAACTCGGAATCGGCAGATAACGCTTCGCAAGGCAGACGATCGCTGCAAAGATGCAGGCCAGCGTAGCCGCACAGGCCCCCAGCACAATCGAACGCCAAAGCAGCTGAAAAATTTCCACCGTAAAAATTTCGGCCGCGGTCTCGATCACCCAAAGGATCAGCTGGATGACCGGGATCACAAAGGCGAGGGCAAAGATGCTCCAAGCATAGGCGCTCGCCAGCCAGGCCTTGCTCCCGCGCAGTCGGTAAGGCTCCTGATTTCGATTCGGATTGTTGGACGTATACTGGTGCCGCCGACGCGTGCCCTGCTCCGCGTAATAAATAAGAAAGGCCAGAGTCACAAGGAAGGTGGAAAGCTGGGCCGCCGTTTCCGGGGAGAAAAAGCCGAACCACACTTTATAAATAGCGGTGGTGAACGTATTCACCCCAACGATGGACACCGTTCCAAAATCATTCAAAACTTCCAAAGCAACCAGGCAAAGGGCGCCTGCAATCCACGGCCTCGCGAACGGCACCGCCAGCCGATAAAAACTGCTCAAAGGGGAAGCTCCCAGCGAACGCGAAGCTTCCAGCGTGCTGCGTCCCTGGGTGGCGAAGGCATCAAAGCTGAAGACATAAACATAAGGAAAGAGCGAGAGCGCCAGGATTACAATTCCACCCGGCAGCGACCGCACCTCGGGCACGAGGCCATCCCCACCAAAAACCTGGCGGATGAAGGTCCGCACGGGACCTGTGTAATCCATCATACCGACAAACACAAAGGCGCTCACATAAGCCGGAATCGCAAAGGGCAGAATCAGGCCCCGGCGCAGGATACCCACACCGGGGAAGCGATACTGTGAACAGATCCAGGCAAGACTGACCCCGATCACAAGCGTCAGCGAGCACACCCCCACGACCAGCGCCAGTGTCTGCCAGAGGAGCGAGGGCAAGAGATATTCGGCCAGATGCTGCCAATGCTGGGTGGCGATCGGCAAAAACCACGAAGAAAAGACCACCAGAAGGGGCGCCAATACCAAAGCGGCGATACCATAAGACAGGTATCGCCAGCTCGCTGTTGCAATTTTATGACGGATATTTTCGGTCAATTGTAACCAACTCGGTCCATGAGTTTGATCGCCTTTTCCTGCAGCTCACCGGCCTTCGCCATATTGATGAGCGTGGCATCGAACTTACCCCAGGACTGCACGAAACGGGAAGCGCTAACGGCAGGATTCACCGGATATTCATGGTTCACTTCGGCAAACTGGCCCTGAGCTTCAGGACTCGACAGCCATTCCAGGAATTTCACGGCTTCCGCTTTATGAGGAGCCGTCTTCAGCACCCCCGCGCCCGAGACATTCACATGCACGCCGCCAACGTCCTTGCCGGGCCAGAAAAGTTTCGCCGCGAGCTTGGGATTTTTTTCCAAGAGACGACCGTAGTAATAGGTGTTCACAATACCGACATCGCACTGTCCAGCCGCCACAGCTTCAATCAAAGCCGTATCATCCTGGAAGACGGGCGCCGCAAGATTCTGCACCCAGCCCTTCACCACTTTTTCCACCCGCTCTTCGCCTTTTTCCGCGATCATCATGGCCACGAGCGATTGGTTATAGACTTTTTTCGAGGAACGGAGGCACAGGCGCTTTTTGAACGAAGGCTCGGCAAGATTCTCGTAGCTCTTGATCTCCTCCGGCTTCACCTTGGTTGGATTGTAAACAATAGTCCGCGCCCTTTGCGAAAGTCCGAACCATTGATTGCCCGGATCACGCAGATTCGCGGGGATATTTTTCTCCAGCGTTTCACTCTTCACCGCTTCAAAAAGCCCCGCCTGCGCCGCACTCCAAAGATTGCCCGCATCCACAGTCAGAAGGATATCCGCCGGACTTTTTTTCCCTTCCGCCTGAATGCGCTGGATCAGAGTCGCCGTGTTATCTGTAAGAAAGGTGACCTTCACTCCGGTCTTTTTCGTATAGGCTTCAAAAACCGGCTTGATCAAATGGTCCTTGCGTTCCGAGTAAACCGTCACCGTTGCTTCAGGCGCAGCTTGAAGCAGCGGGCTCAGAAACAAGGAAAAAACAGCTGGCCAAAGCTTCCACGTCATTTTGAAATCTCCCTGGTTCATTTCAATATTGGGAATCATTATTTACGTCTTCCGTTTCCTCATTGACAAGCGGACTCTTCTTTTCTATCAGAGTTGAGAATGAATTTCAAGATCACATCCCCCTCACGCTGGAGTTGTATATGATGACGTTGAAACTCTCCGCCCTCGCCGCTGTCCTCCTCGGTGGTCTGAACAGCAACGCTTTCGCCGCTGATATCAGTTATAAGGTCAATCGTTTGTCCCAGGGTCACGATCGCTTGTTCGACCTGGCTTTTGCAGCCGATGGCTCCTACTACGCAGTGGGTTCCTTCGCGGACTCCGTCGATTCAAGCAGCGACGCGAAGTTCCTGGTCGCCAAATATAAGGCCTCCGGCGAACTCGACACCTCCTTCGGTAAATCCGGTTATGTCATCACCAACATAGCCGTCGGTGCCGGCGCAGAAGTCGCACGCAGCGTCCTCGTTCAGGCCGATGGCAAAATCCTGGTCGCCGGTCCCGTGGAAGCCGCCGGCGCGGATGCCCGTGATCGCGATATTGCCATCCTGCGTCTGAATGCAGATGGCAGCCGCGACAGCAGCTTCGGCGCCGCGGGCCTCGTTCTTCTTGACCTGAGCCAAGGCGAAGTCTCCGGCAATTCCTTTGTCGCCGACAGCTTTGGTGGAATCGCCTTGGATAGCGCCCATCGTCTGCTCGTGCACGGCGCAAAAAAACGTGATGGCGCTCTCGATACCGACTTTGCCCTGGCTCGTTTGAATGCCGACGGCACGTTGGATACGAGTTTTGCACAGAACGGCGTCTTCAGCCTCGATCTTTCCAGCAACAGCGCCTCGCCCAAACCACCGTTGGTGCTGCCGAATGGTTCCATACTGGGCGCCGGCTATCAAAACAATGGCGGCATCGTGGTCCCCGTGATCTATCGGCTGAATGCGGAAGGTCAACTCGATACATCCTATGGCAATAACGGTGTGTTCAGCCAGGCGGTTCTGAGCGCCGTCACCGAAGTCTATGCGGTTTCCCTGCAGGGGACATCGGTCGTGACCGTCGGTTATGGCCGCAACAATTCGCAGGAGTCGCTCGATTTTCTTTCGCTGCGAATCCTCGACAAGGGAACGCTCGATAAAGGCTATGGCACAGGCGGAGGCTACACACGCGTCGATGCTGATGGCTACAACGATAATGGCCGCAATATGACCGTTCTTCCCGATGGTCGCCTCCTTCTGATCGGTGGGGGACGTTATGCATCCAACAGCTCCGAAGGCATGATGGTGGTCCTGTCAGCCGACGGTCAACCGGATGAAAATTTCGGCGAAAATGGTGCGCAGCTCCTGGATTTCGGGGGTGCTGCAGATTTTCTCTGGGGTGTGAAAGTCTCCCCACAAGGTGATAAGGTCGTGGCGGTCGGCATCAAAGGTGATGCCCATGGAGATGATGCAGTGGTTGTGACCCTGCCGCTTTAATGACGAAAACCTATCCAACGTCGGAGTTGACATGCGCTTCAAGATTTTCCTCGGTTTGGCTTTGGCTTCCGGAATTCAGCTGGGCTGCGACAGCAACTCAAGCTCAAGTAACAATCCAACAGTGGAAGCACCTGATGCGTCCGCAGGCGGAACCCCGGTTCCTGGACCTGCGGCTCCAACTCCCGACGGCGGAGAAACCCCGACCCCCGGCAATCCCACGACCAATGTCGGAGGGCTTGTCGGTGGTCTGCGACTGAATCAGAATGATCTCTTTCGCCAGCTCGGTGATGGCATCGCTCGTCAAAACGCAGCGTTTGCCGCATCGACTGGGAAACTCGGCCAGGCGATCGAATCGTACTGCCAAAATCCAGCTGCGAATGACAAGGCTCCTGTTCAGGCCGCATGGAAGGAAACCATGCTGGTCTGGGAGGAGCTCGAACTCTTCCAGGTCGGTCCCATTGCGAAGAATGAAAAGGAATTGAAAACCGCCATCTATGGTTGGCCGCAGCAGACCAATACCTGCCGCATTGATGAAGAGGCCATCAAGGCCAGCAAAAATGCTGACTACGCGCTGCCGATCAACACCAACCGCAAAGGTCTGCAGGGCATCGAGTACCTTCTCTTCACACCGACTCTCGTATCGGCGTGTTCCGCAGCCAGCGCCACGACCAAGGAATGGAACGCTCTAACTCCCGATGCCAGGGCCCAGGCCCGCTGCGCTTACCTGAAACCCTTGGCTGCCGAACTGCAGGCCAATGCCACGACATTGACCCAGGTCTGGGGTCCAGAAGGCAATAACTATCTGACCAGCGTCATCGGCAATGCGGCGGCGGAAAAAGCCGCGCTTCAGAGTCTTTACGAAAATCTCTTCTATCTCGATATCGAAGTGAAGAACTATAAGCTCGCCACGCCGGCCGGTCATGATCCGATGTTCTGCCCCAGCAGTCCGGCTCCTTGCGTGGGCAAGGATGAATTCCCGATGAGCGGGATTTCGCGCGAGGCGATTCAATCCAACATCAAGGCCTTCACGAATTTGATCTACGGCTTTGAAGACGCGAATCAGAAAAGGCCCGGTGGCTTCGCAGCTTTGGTGCGGGACATCGGCGGCACGGAAGTGGCCACCCGCTCCGAAGCACTGACCCGGGATCTGAGCGCGGTTTTTGCCGCTCAGGATGCGAGTCTGTCGGAATTGATCGCAGCCCAGAAAGCCGAGAACTGCGAGCAGTCGCAAATCAGCATCTTGTGTCAGCTGCGGAAAAGTATTAAGGAAGTTTCGAATGAATTAAAGTACGAGTACAGCAAGCTACTGTCGCTGACCGTACCGGCAAGTCCCCAAGGGGACAATGATTGAGAGGACTCATGCGCGACCCGATGCCCTTGGTTCTAGTGTTTGTCTTAGCACCGTCTTTGTTTGCTCAGGAGAAAAGCCAGGAGAATATCACGGTCCATGGCACCAGTGTTTTTCTTGAACCAGGTTCCACCACCGTCATCGGCGTCGAGCAGCTGGAGACCTATAAATATACGGATTTGAACCGGGTGCTGAAAACAGTGCCCGGGGTCCAGATCCAGGAAGAGGACGGCTTCGGGCTCAGGCCCAATATCGGGATGCGCGGTGTGGCTCCGCATCGCAGCCGCAAGGTCCTGATCATGGAAGACGGCATTCCGTCGGGTCCTGCACCTTACGCGGCCCCGGCGGCCTATTATGTTCCCACCATGACCACCATCGAAAATGTTGAAGTCACCAAGGGCTCGTCGGCTGTTCGCTATGGACCGCAAACGGTCGGTGGCGCGATCAATCTGATCACCAAACGGATTCCCGAAGAGCCATTCGCCGCCCAGGTGGAAGTGGCCCAGGGCAGTTTCGAGTTTAAAAAAGCGCTGGCGCAGGTCGGCGGTAAAAATGGAGCCTGGGGCTGGTCCATCCTCGGCGCGCAGATGGAAAGCGCCGGTTTCAAGACGCTGACCAATGGCCATGACACGGGCTTTCACAAACGCGATCTGCTCGGCAAATTAAGCTATGAGCTCACCGATTCGCAGCAGCTCCTTCTGAAAGCCGGCTGGTCGGATGAACTTTCCGATGAAAGTTATCTGGGTTTGACCAAGGCCGACTTCGAAGCGGATCCCTATCAGCGTTATGCGGCCTCGGAACGTGATCAGATGAAAAATGGCCATCGCACTCTGGCTTTCAGCCATGAATTCCGCACGTCCGAGATTCTGAGCGTCGTCACGCTTTATAATCACGGTTTCGATCGGCTGTGGAAACGTTTCGATGGCGTGAGCGATCGTTCCGTCGACATTCGTTCTGTTTTGGCCAATCCCGTCGGACAGAACGCGCATATTTATGACGTCATCACGGGGCGGGACGATAGTCTCGGGACTTCGGATCTTGTTCTGCAGGCGAATAATCATCGCAGCTACTACAGCCGCGGCTTGAACTGGGATGGCCAGTATCTTTGGAAACTGAGCGCGGACACCTCGAATCAATTGGAATGGGGTCTTCGCTTCCATCAGGACAGCATTCGCCATGATCATACCAGCGATACCTTCGCCATGATCAACGGCCACCTCGAACCCAGTGGCGAAGCCCAGGGCGTCGGCGCGCAGGATCGCATCAAAGCCGAGGCCTGGTCGGCCTTCGTCTGGGATACCTATACGCTCGGCGACTGGCGTTTGAGCGGTGGTTTGCGGCAGGAGTGGGTCACGATCGAAGAGGATGATTTTTCCGCGGCGAATGAAGACGCGAAAAATAAAAGAGCCGCGACCATGCCTGGCCTTGGCGTCTTCAAACAGATCAATCCGAATCTCGGTTGGCTCCTGGGCGTTTATCGCGGCATGGGCCTCGCCGCTGCGGATGACAAGGGCAGCGGCAAGGCCGAGGAAAGCATCAATTACGAATCCGGTTTCCGTTTCATGCAGGGTTCGACTCTGGTGGATCTGATCGGCTATTGGAATGATTACCGCAATATCAAAGGCACCTGCAGTGTGTCGGAAGGCTGCGGTGCGGCGACGCGCGACATCAGTTATGACGGTGGCAAGGCTCGTATTTATGGCTTCGAACTGACAGCATCTCATGGATTCCGTGCAGGCTCGCTGCAGTTTCCCACGTCTTTCCAGTACACCCTGACGCGAGCCAGCTTCGACGGCAACTTTGTTTCGGGGCTGACGGATTGGGGCCTCGGTGAAATTCAAAAAGGGGATCCCATTCCTTACGTGCCGCGGCATCAGCTGGGAATACAGGCGGGGATGCGCTGGGAACCATGGCTGGTGAATTTCCAGTGGAAACGTCAAAGCTCGTCCTATGATCAGGCCCTGGCTGCCGGTCGCGAAACGCTGCCGGCCTCAAGCCTGCTCGACGCTTCCGTGAGCGTAACTCTGGCGGAAGCCTATGAGCTTTATGCAACGGCTGATAACATCACCAATGAAAAAGTGATCACTTCGTTCCGTCCCTTTGGAGCCCGGCCCGGCAAACCCCAGGCTTTCGTCTTCGGAGCCAAGGCCAAATTTTGATAGGATTCCTGCAGGGCTGTGTTATTTTGTCTCCAAACAGTCCGGCACAGCGGTGGATGAGCAGAGGGAACTATGAGGCAACCGAAAACTCCAGCGTGATGACCGGACCCGGTTGGGGAAATCCGTGTCCGATCCAAACGCAGCATCGCTTCCGCAGGCCGGGAGATCCCAGCTTCCGCCGCTCGAAACTCTTTGGGATCAAGCGCCCCTTGATCCGCAGCTGTTCTTTGGCATGGCCCTGCCGATGGCTGGCGATCTGGCTCAACTCCACGCCCAGGGACGCATTCATGGAAGCCTGACGCCGCTTGAGTTCGTCGTGGATCCCAGGACCTCAATCCCTGCGATAGCATGGGACAGAATTCCAGACGCGGCCACGGAGGGACTCGGGGCGGGTCCGATCACCCAGCAGAATCTGCCTTATCTATCTCCCGAACGCATGGCGCGCTGGAATCAGAAAACGGATGGTCGTTCCGATCTTTATTCCTTGGGCGTGATCTTCTTTCAGATGCTCACTGGATCTCTGCCCTTCACGGCCAAGGATGAGCTGGGCTGGTTTCATAGTCATCTGGCTCGCACCCCTGTTTTTCCAGCTGATGCTGCGTCGCGTATTCCACCTCTTCTGCAGCGCATCGTTCTGAAACTCTTAAGCAAGGATCGCAACGAACGCTATCAGAGCGCGAGCGGCCTCATCCATGATTTGAAATACTGTCGTGAGCATCCGCATGAAGACGGCAGCGGTTTTGCCCTTGGCCTTCATGATATTCCGAGTCGTCTGGAGATGTCCCGCAGAATTCATGGCCGTGAGCAGGAGCGCAGGCGACTGACCGAGGCTTTCGAACGCATCATGCGGCAGGGCCACACCGAACTTTTTTTGATCTCGGGCCAGGCCGGTGTGGGCAAGACGGCGCTCATTCATGAACTTCAGGAAACGGTGACCGGCAGCGGCGGTTTTTTCATCACAGGAAAATTTGATGCGCTGCACCGCGGCATTCCCTATGACACGCATGCCCAGGCCTTTCAGGCTTTGATCCAGCAGCTCCTGGGTGCAAGCGAAACGCAGATCGCGTACTGGAAACAGCGCCTCATGGAAGCCCTCGGTCAGCAGGCTCAGGTGATCGTGAATGTGATCCCCGCTTTGGAGATCATCATCGGCAAGCAGCCGGATATGCCGGTCATGCCTCCTTTGGAAACGCAGAATAGATTCCACAGCGTCTTCGAAAAATTTGTCAGTGTTTTTGCCACGAGCGCGCATCCCCTCGTCCTGGTGCTGGATGATCTTCAGTGGGCCGATGCTGCGAGCCTTAAACTTCTGGAGCATCTGGCCTCCTGCACGAGCCTGCATCATGTCCTCCTGATCGGGGCCTATCGCACCCAGGACGCTCATTCGCAGGAAACACTGGCCGCTCTTCCCGCGGTCATTCGCGAAAAAGGCGGGCGTCTGGAAGAACTGGAACTCAAGCCTCTCGGTGCCGACGCGCTCGCCAATTTCCTGGCTGAAACACTGATGACACAAAGTGAGAAGGTGGCTCCTCTCGCGCAGCTTCTGCAAAAAAAGACCGATGGCAATCCCTTCTTTTTCATCCAGTATGTGAAGGAACTCGTAGCCGACCGGCTTCTCACTCTTGATGCCAGGACCTATGAATGGAGCTGGAATCTCGACGCCATCCAAGCACGCGCTTACACCGATAACGTGGCTGATTTTATGCTGGCCCGCCTGCGAAAGCTGCCGCTGCCGGTCCAAAAAGTTTTGGAGGTTGCGGCCTGCATAGGCCGCGAAGGGCGCATCAAGGATCTTGAGCGTCTTTTGGAGAAAGCGGGGAGTCCGATGAAGGCTCTCGATCCTTTGCAGCTTGATGGTATTCTGCGCCTGACACAGGACAGCTATTATTTTCTGCATGACAGGGTGCAGCAGGCGGCGTATGCCCTGCTTTCCGTCCCCGAGAAAAAACATTGGCACCTGAACATTGCAAGGCAAATGGGCGAAGGTCTTTTCGCGGAAGATGAAGGCCTCTTCGATCGTCTGGGTCACTATAAGGCGGCTGCTGACGCCCTTCAGGATCCTGATGAACGTCGCGAAGTTGCGCGCATGAGTCTGCAGGCCGCTCGAAAGGCCAAGGCCTCGGCCGCCAACAGGGAGGCCTTGGATTATAGTCAATTCGGACTTGGCCTTCTCGCGGCAAACAGCTGGTCGGATGCTTATGCCCTGACGCTGGATCTTCATATCGCGCGCGCGGAATGCAGCTGGCGCTGCGGGAATTCCCAGGCCGCCGAAACTTATTTTCAAGAGATCCTGCATCATTTCCTGCTCACCGATCTGGACCGCATGCGGATTTACTGCATCCTGATCGAAGTGTTGATCACGCAGGGTAAAATGCAGGAAGCCCTTCTGCAATGCCATCGGGGTCTGGCGGTCATTGACAAGGATTTTCCACTGGAACCGACCGAAGCCGACGTGCGCGATGTCTACGCCGCGTTCCGTCGCGATCTGGGGCAGAGGCCCATCGCGTCTTTAATGAATCTGCCGCCCATCCAGGATCCCTTGGAAAAAGCTGCTCTCGATATCATGGCCGCCGCGATTCCTGCCGCCATATTCACGTCGCTGCGTGCCGCCAGCTACCTTTACTGCAAGATGGTGTGCTGCAGCCTCAACCATGGCAATTGCGATGCCTCGGCCTCTGCTTATGCTTATTTTGCGATGATACTCGGTTCGGTCTTCGGTGAATATCGTGAGGCCTGGCAGCTTGGGAAAGTCGCTTATGATCTGGCGCAAAGAGATGACCATCCTTGGAAAGCGCGCATCTACGTGATCTTTGGGAATGTCGTGAATCCCTGGACCCAGCCGATGCGCAGCAATATTCCTTATGTGAAGGCGGCTTTGCCGGCGGCGAAGGAGGTCGGTGACCTTGCCGGCGCCTGCTACAGCTGCAATCATCTGGTCTCGACCCTGCTCGCCCTGGGCGAGCCTTTGAACGAGGTCCTGGCCACCACGGAGAAATCGCTGCAATTCGTCCAGACCATGAATTATTCCGCCATTGCCGATATCCTGATGAGCCAGCAGCGCCTGATTCTGACCCTGCAAGGGAAGACCCTGCCTTTTGATGAGGAGGCTCTGAATGCCCGCATCTGCTCCAGTCAGATGGCTCTTCTGAAGTTCTGGCATCACACCTGGAAACTTCAGGCCGCATATCTTCTGGGTCAAAAACAGGACGCGCTCGCCGAAGCCGAAGCTGCGCGCTCCTGGGGCTGGTCATCTCCCGGCCATGTCGAGGAAGCGGAACATCATTTCTATCACGCGCTGACATTGGCTCAGGCCTGCAGTGGCCGGACAGAATTGGAAGCATTTCCAGCATTCCAGGAGCTGCTCGCCTATCGCGAACGCCTCGCTTTATGGGCCGGCAGCAGCCCCTCTAATTTTTCGCAGAAGCATCAGCTGATTCATGCCGAGGTCTTGCGCCTTCAGCGTGATGACCTGGCGGCCATGCACGCCTATGAAAAGGCCATAGGCCTTGCGAGGCAGAACAGCTTTATTCAGGATGAAGCGCTCAGCTACGAGCTGGCCGCGCTTCATTATGAACGCACGGAATTCTATAGTTTTGCGGAACAGTACAGGACCGCAGCCCGGCGCTGCTATCAGGAATGGGGCGCCATGGCCAAGGTTCATCAGCTGGATAACTGGCATCCGCAGCTGATTCCCAGCATGCCCGTCCAGGAGGTGCCCGGGCACCTGATGGAGATTGATAGGCTGTCCCTGCTGCAGGCGACCCAGAGCATCTCCAGTGAAATCGTGCCGACCCAGCTGAGTGAAACTCTTATGCGCCTGCTGGTCGAGACGTCGGGAGCCGAAAGCGGCCTTTTGATTCTGGCGCGGAAAGGGGAGCTCCATATTGAGGCCGAGGCTCGCACATCAGCGTCAGCCTTGACTGTGACGGCTTTGAATTCCATTCCTGCCCGTGGCTATAAAGCCGTGCCGCAGGGTGTCCTGAACTTTGTGCAAAGGAGTCAGCAAAAGCTCGTGCTCGCGAATGCGCGGGATACTCGCTCCTTTGCCTATGATGAGTATCTGCGTCGGGAAAAACCGCGCTCGCTTCTTTGCGTGCCTATCCTTCGCAATCGCGTGCTGGTCGGTCTGATCTATCTTGAAAACAGGCTCATGGCCGGGACCTTCACTGCCGAGAAACTGATGACGCTGGAAATCCTGGCGTCTCAGGCGGCGATTTCCCTTGAAAATGCGCGACTCTATGCTGACCTCCGCCGTGAGGAGCAAAAGCTTCGCGCCACCATTGAAAGCATGGCCGATGGCCTGATCGTGGCGGACACGCAGGCCGGGATCAGCCTGATCAATGAAGCGGCTCTGCAGATGGTGGGCCTGAAAACTGCGGAAGACAGCATCTTGCGCAACAGGCAGGGCATGGCGGCTCGGCTGGAATATCGGGATGCTGATGATCAGCTGGTGCCATTCGAACGTCTGCCTTTGACCCGCGCTCTGCAGGGTGAAATCATCAACCAGGTCGAGTATCACATCAGGCATATTTACAACGGGCGGCCTCTGATCATTCGCCTGAGCGCCTCGCCACTGCGCGATCATGCGGGCACCATCCAGGGTGCTGTGGTCGTCTTCCGCGATGTGACCGAACTCACCGAGCTGGATCGCCTCAAGGATGAATTCCTGCGGGCCATGGCTCACGAACTCAAAACCCCGCTGCTTTTGGTGGCCGGCTACTTTGAAATGTATAAGCTCCTCCTTCAGAAAGGAGCGAACGCGCCGCAGCTGCAGGAGTGCCTGGGGCGCATGGATATCGGCATCAATCGTTTGAAATCCCTGATGTCCACCCTGGTGGATGTCGCCGTCTTTCAGCTGCGAAAAATCAAACTGCGCTTTGAAAGAATCGATCTGAACGATCTTTGCAAGGAGGCGGTCGACTCCATGCTCATTGCCAGCCCCAAACATAGTCTCCAGCTTGTGGGCGTGAAAGACGAACCCCTCTGGATCGACGGCGACCGCGTGCGCCTGAACCAGGTGCTCACCAACTTTCTGCAGAACGCGATCAAATATTCGCCCGAGGGCGGAACGATCGTGGTCGAACTTCAGGATGAACGTGACGCTGTCCTGGTGAGCGTCCGGGATCAGGGCATCGGCATTCCCGTCCAGCGTCAGGGCCGTTTATTCCAGCGCTTTTATCGGGCTCATGCCGAAACTGAATATGATTATGGCGGGATGGGTGTGGGTCTTTTCCTGTCTTATGAAATCGTTCAGGCCCATCACGGGCATATGTGGTTTTCCAGTGAAGAGGGCGTGGGTTCGGTCTTTTCCTTCCGACTGCCCACGCATCAGGCGGCCTTGAAATCATGAGCAAGGCCTTCGATAAAAAATGGGGTGATGACTTCATCCGCACTGTTCCGCTCGGGCCTGGCGTCTATATCTTTCGCAATGACAAGGCCGAGCCTATTTATGTGGGCAAGGCCAAAAGTCTCCGCCGCCGCCTCGCCCAGTATCGTCTGGCGACTGCGAAAAGAGCCCATCGCAAAATGCGGCTGATCGTGCGCAACGCCGAGACTTTGGAATTTCAAAGCTGCCTATCAGAAACCGAAGCCCTGCTCCTGGAAAATCAGCTGATTCAAAAGCATCGGCCCATGTTCAATGTGGTCGGGGCTTATGCCTTCCTTTACCCCTATCTGGGTCTGAAACAAACGGCGGCGCGCGAGCTGGCCCTTTGCTATACAACCCAGCCCGAGATTTTGGAGCAGCATGGTTTTCATCTCTTCGGTGCCTTCCGTTCCCGCGATCTGGTGACAGCGGCCTTCGATGCGCTGGCCGAACTCTTCCCCTACATTGGGCACGATGATCCCGCGCAAAGAGTGGCCTTTGGCCGCATCGCCTATACCCGCATCATCTGTTTTCGTCAGGTGGATGCGGAGTGGGTGCCGCTTCTGACCGGACTTTTCCGCGGTGAATCCGGGGATGCGTTGCAAAAGCTTTTTGCCATCCTCTTGGAAAAGCCGGGAGCCCGGCGTCATGCGGAAGCGGTGCAGCTGCATCTGAAACAGCTGCGGGCCTTCTTCGTGAGTGAAGCGGTGCGGCTTCGAACAGCCTTGAGGCAGCATGGACGCGACGTGTCGATGATTCCCCAGGAGGAACGCGACGGCATTTTTCTTGCTTTGAGTTGAAGGTCCGTCTCAGAAGGAGCGAGGAATATCCCATGCAAAAAAAGACAGTTCTTATCACCGGAGCATCCTCCGGCATTGGTCTGGCCACCTGCCAGCGCTTTCTGACCGCAGGCTATCAGGTCGGCATCATCGACAAGGACCCTCTGCCCGAGAGCCTGAAAGGCGCCGAGCAGGAGGGCCGGATCATTTTCGTCCAAGGTCGGGCCGCGGATGAAAAGGCGGCCAGCGAGCTGGTCACGCGCATGCGAAAGGACTGGGGTTCGATTCAGGCGCTGGTGAATAATGTGGGTGTGTTTAAGAAAATTCATCTGACGGAATTAGGCCTGGATGAATGGAAGGAGATTCTGGATACCAACCTCACATCCTATTTTCTCTTCGCCAAACTCTCTGCGCCCGATTTGAAAAAAGCCCGTGGCTCCATCGTCAATATCGCTTCGACCCGCGCCCTTCAAAGCGAGGCGGATACCGAAGCCTATTCCGCGAGCAAAGGGGGCATCGTGGCCCTGACGCATGCGCTGGCGATCAGCCTGGGTCCTGATGTGCGGGTGAACTGCATCAGTCCGGGTTGGATTGATACGCGGGATCCTTCCGAGAAGAAAAAGGCCCCCTTGAAACCCAGGGATCATGCGCAGCATCCCGCGGGCCGTGTGGGCGAGCCCGAGGATATTGCGAACTTCGTGCACTGGCTTGTGAATGAGGAAAAAGGTTTTGTCACGGGTCAGAATTTTATTCTGGACGGAGGCATGACCCGCAAGATGATCTACGAAGATTAGTCCAGCGGCAGGCAGGGCAGCGAGGCGATGCGCAGCTGTTCACGCGAAGGAACAGCCAGGAGCGCGGCGCTGTAATTTTTGTCCTTGGTATCCAAAAGGCGAACCGCACCATCATGCTGATCCATCTTCAGGTAGACGATGCCATCCGCTTCGCATTCAGGCCGGGCTGTCTTCAAAATCATCAGACCCGGCTTATAGTGATCGATCGCACCAAAATCCGACAGCACGGGAACGCCATCACGGTCCTCAACCAGGACGTCATAGCCTTCGTCACCGAGCTCAAGGTAAAGGGAGGTTTCCTCCCCTTCTTTCAGCCAGCTTCCGGCAAAGCGTTCCATATTGATTCTTTTGACCTCGGCGGCGACGGCGGGATCCAGCTCCAGGCTCGTCTTCTCAATTTTCCGGTTTTCACAGGCGCCAAGGGCCAGAGCGAGGATAAGAGTATTCAGCAATATTGATGACTTAAACATGCGAACGGTTCACTCCATGATCGTGAAACACGCCGCAACCCTAGCACAGGATCCTTTTGACGTTGAACCAGGATTGTGCCAGGGTCTTAAGTATCGTTCTCAGTGAGGCTGGGGATTTACCCATTCCGGATGATGAAGAGTTCCCGACAGAACATGGGCATGGACGAGGCCGGTGAATTCAAGATTATCGAGCTGCTTGTTCGCATCGAAATCATAGTCGACGAGAACGTTCAAAGCGGCCTGATCCGAGGTAATCTGGGTGGCTCCGAATTTTTTTTCACCGCGGTAAATTTCTGCAGCCGTCACAAGCCTGTCACCGTTGGCATCATAATAGGAGAAAGCCGCATCGCTTCCGCTGCTCCCCAGCGGCAGCTGCTGCGCGTCATCTCCTTCCGAAGAACAGGCGCTGATCATGAGTATCAGACCAAGAATGGCGGCAATGGAGGCGCGTCTGTGCATAATTTTCCCCTGAAACCCTTGGCTTGCGGGCGTTTGCCCTGAACGACCATCTACAGGAACAGGACTTCTCATACAAGTCCATTATTGCAGAGAAAGACGAGTCAGGGGAAAAAATCACAATCAAAAATTATCACTTATAATAAATCAGGTATGCCGAGACGAAGTAACGTGGTTCCGTGTGGAGGCCGCCATCGTATTCGCAGCCCGTCCCAAACACACAGGCGCTGCAGTCCAAAACTCCGGGACGACAGGTGTTTTCAAAAGTCTCGGGCTGATAAACGAAATCTGTGATTCCATTCAAAAGCGCCGTCGTGACATCTATCCTCCATGGCTCCACCTTGTCACCTGGACACCAGCCAGCACGCGGATACTGCCAGGTTCCCTTCTGATTGGGGTCGACTGTGGTCGCGCAGTTATCACGCCATATCGTCGCTTCAAAATGCTCTTTGCCGATCGTCACCTTATGGGATTTCGCGCAGAACTCGGCACAGTTGCCATCATTGCCCTGACCGTGCCCGGTGATGACCATGCGCATCTGCGCCGAACGGTAACCGACCAGGGGCAGCACGCGGGCTCTGCGTTCCGTGCTGATCAAAGGATCACCGTAGACGATGTCGTCAAAACTCATGATGGGCTGAACATAGGCCGCCACCGGACGATCGTCGCTCGCCTTTTCATAGACGAGTTCCGCTTCGATCATCCAGCCGTTGCCACCCGGATGCCCCGGTCCCACCCAGGTATCAATGAAAAAGCGGAAGGTCGCAGGCCCCTGCAAAAGAGGCAGGAAATCGCTCAGATCATAGGTCCAGTTCGCGCCGATGCCATAGGGCGTGATAAAGCGCAGCAGTTCCAAAGGCTCAGAATGGTCTTGATTCTGAAGGCTCATAGTCCCCACGCGATCCCAACGGTCGCATTTCCCATCAGGGCAGGAAAGTCTGAATTGCAGCGTGACGCGTGCATAGTCCTCGACGGCTTCCGGCAAATTCACCTGCACGCTCTGTTCGCGCCGGTTGTCATCACCTTTGAAGTAGACATGAGTGCCAGAGGTCAAGGGCACGCGAAGGGTGCCCGGGGTCGCGGCCATGGCCGTACACGCCACGATCCAGCTGCTGAGCGCGAGCCAAAATTTGCGCATGATGAAATCCTTGAAATAGGGGTTGGTATTGAATTCGGCGGAATTATAGCGGGCTCCCCCAAGGCCCACAATGGGTCAAAGGACCTTGGGGAAAATCTGGCGAAGACCCGGGCTTCTGTCCAGATCCTGATCAGGGATCCCGGGCTGCGGGCCAGCGAAATGTCTATTTTTATAATATTTTCAATATGTTACAAACATCAGGTGGTGCATGATGGGGCATGGAACCTGCAAACCAGGAGGCAGATTTTGTGAGGTGTTTCATGCTGTCTCTTCGTGCCTTGACTATGGTTATTATCGCTGCTCTTATCTATAGCGTTCACCTCTATGCGACCTATCATCCCAAAATCCGCGCGAGCGCATCGGTCTGGGCCATCGGCATCAGCTGCACCGTGATCGCGGACATCCTCTGGATTACGCTGACGCGTGATCTGAATAACAATGCCCTGATCGCCCATTACGCCTTCGTCTGGGAAATCGCCTATAAACTGCTGGCGGTAGCGATCCCCGTCCTGCTCTTCAACGTGCAGCTGACGTCCATGGGTTACGTGGGCATCGCCCTTATCATCTTTGGTGGATTCTGTTTGAAATGGGGCGGAGCAGCGGTTTAACTGTAATGAAGAAAAAGATTCTGCAGGCAACGCGCAAGGCCGCGTTTCATTCTTGCGTCCGGTTTATCATCGGTGAAAAGCGCCTGGTTCCATTCGAGTTCGACTCCGGCATATTCATTCGGCCCATAGTGCCGGCGCAGCCAGGTCGTGAGCCCATCTGATTTCCCCAGATAGGGATAATTGCGCCGCAGCCTCCAGTCCGGCCACTCGCTCTTCATCTCCTTCATCAAAGCATCCGACCACATTTTTTCAAAGGGACGCGCGGGATCATAAAGGAGCCCGACCTCGGCCCTGCGCTTTTTCCCATCGAGGACCGGCGTGAAGCTATGCATGGCCAGATGCAGAACGGACGAACCGTTCTGAATGCTCTTCAGTATTTCCTTTTCAATCGCGTTGCGATGCGGCCAGTAAAAGGCGGCCAGGATGAAATTCTTCTCCGCAGCCTCCTCATCCCGGAAAGCAGGCCCAAGGCAGCGCGGATGATGCGGGGAGCGATTGCAATCGACCAGAAGGCGGGATATCTGCGTGAAAAGAAGCGGCGCATCCAGTGTCTGCGCTGCCTTTTGAGCCAGGGCCAGGGCACCCGGATCCCAACCCTTATGGGTATGAAGATCCTTCTGCTGAGCCCGCGACATGCGTTTCATCAAGGCGGCCGGCACCTTGTTCCCGGCATGCTCGCAGGTGATCAGAACAGTCCAATGCCCGGAGCCGCTGGATTTAGCCATAGAAGGTTCCTTCATTCAGGCTGGCCGCGAGAGTCTGCCAGGTCCGATGAATATCCTGAGGCGCGGGCAGAGCCGGCAGTTTCTTCAGAATGCGATGGCTCAGCGTCCCCTTTTGCAAAAGGGTATCCGCCTGCTCGGCGAAATGCTTCACCTGGTAGTCTTCATTCACGAGCTGAGCGAAGATATGCCGCCAGAGGCTCTGCAGGCTCAAAGGCTTCTTCTGCCCGAAACAGCGCAGAAGGAAGGGATCATTCACTTCGAAGGCCCCGCCGTCGCGCAGGGCGCCCATGAAGGTTTTTTGCAGCTCTTTTTCGTGAGCCGCCTTCTGTTCCGAAAGAGGCATCCAGCGTTCATCGACCAGGCTCTTGACCAGCGACACGACAAGGCCGATGACGGCGAAGTCAGCCGCCACGCATTCCTGGATGTCGAGCACCCGGATTTCGATGGCATTCCGTTCAAAACGGGCGATGGCGCCACGGGAATTCAGCCATTCGCCTTCCAGGATGCCTTCGGAATCAAAAGGCTGAATATCCCTTTCGATGCGGCGCAGGATTTTTTCTTCATAATCCTTCTGCGTGAAGACGGCTTCCGGAATGATATCGCCGATGATCGAGGGGATGCGCTTCTGATTCTGGGAATAAAAATTCAGACGGTTGTCGTGGATGCCGGTGATCTTGCCTTCCACCACGGGCGAACTCGCTGCCAGACCGGGCAGGAGCGGCAACGCGATGCGAATCGCGGCGTGGAGTTTGGCGAATTCCGCGTCATCCGCGAAGGGAAGGTTGATGTGAACGCTCTGCAAGTTGGACCAGCCGTGTCCTTTGCAATCAAAGATCCGATTATAGGTTTCATAGATGGTATTCTGCCCGTGTGGCCAGATTTTGGTGTCCTTCAATGGGTCCATGGTGGGATGCATGGCCGTCGGAAGCAGGCAGGCGTTCCACTTTTCCAAAAGGGCGTTCACCCTTTGAATCTCGCTTTGAAATGAGCTTGCAAGGCGCACAAGGTCTTTTTGGGGACCATTGCCCTTGAATTCGATCACATGCAGAACAAGCTCGTTCGAGAGATTGATGCGGCCCAGGGAAATCTCGTTGGTGATTTCACCCGACAGCGCCTCGATCACCTGATCACAGATCGGCTTCACCGCAAGGGTCTGGCGATCGACGATCATATACTCCATTTCGATGCCGTAGCCTTCAAATAGCCGCAGGGTCTGGCTCACTCGGTGTATCCTTTCGTTTTGCGGTCCAGCCTCTTGATGAAGACGCGCATGATCTCTTCATAGAGTTGATTCTTAATGATACGGTCTTCGATGCCGCCGTCGATACTGGGATTGTCATTGACCTCGATGATATAGAACTTGCCGTCCTTTTCCTTGATATCAAGGCCGTAAAGTCCATCCCCGACCACCGAGGCCGTTTTCACGGCCAGCATGCGGAGCTTCGGAGATATCTCTTCCAGAGGAAAGGTCTCCGAGTGGCCGTAATCCAGCTCGCCTTCCTTGTCGGTGTGATAGATCTGCCAGTGGTTCCGGGCCATATAGTATTTGCAGGCATACAGCGGTTTATTATCAACGATGCCGATCCGCCAGTCGAAGGGCGTCGGCATGAATTCCTGGGCGATGATGAGGTCGGAGTCTTCGAGCATGGTCATCACCTTCTCACGGATATCCGCCTGCGTCTCGGCCTTCACCACGCCCTGGGAAAAGCTGCTGTCCGGGCGCTTCAGAACGCAGGGTACAGGCAGCTTGTCGATGATCTGATCCAGGTTTTTCTTATGGATCATGAAGGTTTTGGGCGTCGGAATATTATGCCGCTTCAAAAGTTCGGCAAGGTAGACCTTGTTCGTACAGCGGAGGATGGACTCGGGATCATCGATCACGACAAGGCCGAGGGCCTTGGCTTTCTGGGCGAAGCGGAAGGTATGGTGATTGACGTTGGTCGTTTCCCGGATGAAGAGCGCATCATATTCCGCAAGCCGGCGCAGATCGTCGGGGCCGATGATATCGACCTCCATGTTCATATCGCGGGCGGCCTTCATGAATTTTTGAATGGCCTTTTCATCCGACGGCGGAAACTGCTCCTTCGGATTCCGGAGGATCGCCAGGCTATAGCGCGCGGACTTCACCTGCTTTCTCTGCGAACCGCACTTGAAATAGCTTTCCGCGAAACCAATCAGATCAGTCTGGTGGGAATGCGGGACATCCTTCAGACTGATCGGGCCGATCGAACTCAAAAGCCACTTGTTCTTCTTCACGAACTTGGCGCGAATCAGCGGGGCGGCGAAGTACTTATAGAGTTCGTTGCTCAGCTTATCGTACTTTCTGGCCATGTTCTTGCCAAAGTAGATGCTGAGTTCGAAGCTCTCCGATTTGATATCCGCCAGGGACTTTTGCACAAGGTCGTCAAGGTTTTCCGAGGTGATCTTGACGAAGGCCTTGGTCTTCATTTCCTGGATAGTGCTGAGCGATGGAATGGGCTTGTGTCCCCGGGCAGCTGCAAGCAAGGAAACATAATAACCCGAACTTTGATAGCGATAGGACCGGCAGAGGTTGAAGACCCGATAGTTCTTGATATTCTGGAAGCCTTCATCCACGAAGTAATCTATATCGCTGACAACCTCAAAGTCGCCGAGTCGCCTCGGCCATTCATCAACGGATTCAACTACGATGAGGTTCTTCATGGGGCGCGTCTTTCCTCTGTATGAGAAGTAAGTTGGCATCATAGGTCACCACACCGAGCAGGATCGCACAGATCACGCGGTTGATGGAGATCGTATAAGTGTTCTGTTCGGACAGGTTATTCGGAAAATAAGGATCGGAGATGTGCACCATCTGGGAGTCTTTGTCGATCCCGGTCAGGACCACGAAATGCCCGGATGGACGCCCTTTGATATCATTATGTTCGCAGGTCTTGGGATCCTCGCGTGAGCTTTGATAAAGGTAGGTCGCGCTCAGCCCCGCGATCACAGGGCGCGGCCCGCTGAGGAGACGAACGAGAAGCTCAGGCGTGAGGTCTTCAAAATGCAGCGTGCCACCGTGTTCAAGAAACTCCATGTACCCGTCACTGGCCGTGCGCAGTTTCCTTTGCTTCTTGGCGTGACGCTGTAATTTCAGTTTCTCAAACATCTGCGCGGGTGGCAACCCAAACCAGGTCGGATCGAAAATGTTGAGGTTGAATGACCAGATCTGGGCCCGGTAGCCTCGTTTCAAAGCGTGCACGCCGAGACGCGAGGCATAGGTTCCGCCGGTCTCGAGCATGGGCACTTCCTTGATCACCTGCTCCAGGGCGGCCTTATCGCTCATGTACTCATAAATGGAATGCAGGCATGTCGGTCCACAGGTCACATCATCCGGTTGCTTCCGAATGTTGATCTTCTTCTTCTGATTGCCCATACAGCTTCCTCCAGCAGCCCACTACCCTGGAAATACTGTGTCCCCATCGGAACGTCAACCGGGGAGGTTGAGAACACCAGTCTTTAAGAAAACCACAAAATTTCCCCGTCCCCGTTGGCATTATAGACTGGTGCGGGGCCTCCCGAGCACCAGAAAAATACTGAGCTCAAGTTTTCGCTTTTCCCTCCGACACCTTCGATAGACCCCAATCACCTGAGGAGTGGGCTTTGCGTAGTCTTTGCATCGGCATCCTGCTTTTTCATGCCTCCGGCGCGGCCGCGCAGTCAGCTGCTCCAGGCAGCGGCACCAGCGCCACCGTCGAATGGGGATCCAAAGAGACGCCAGCCGACACCACGGGCGAAAACCAAACCCAGGTCTTTCAACTGTCGATCAACTATGGAATGGGCTCACTGACGCTGGAAGCCAACGGTGATCGCACTCTCACCAAAGCCGCCAGTCCCACGGCCTATGAAGATGGGCAGCCAGTGAGTGGAACCTATGCCAACGGCAGTGTGAAACAACTCCGCACCGTGGCCTCGACGCTCCTTCCCTTTCGCGGGCGTTCGTTCGTCCTGGGCATCGGTCTTGAGGATTTGGATGTGGGGGTGTCCGGGAGTGCACTGAACAAAGCGGGCGGCACCGAAGGAAGTTTTCACATGAACTCCTTGATTCTGGAAGTCGGCGCTCTCAGAAATTTCAGCCGCTGGGGCCAGGCCCTTGTCACAATGAGTTATGATCATGCCCTCGGTGGCAAGCTGCGTTCCCGTTATATCACCAAATCCATTCGCTCCGACGCGACACAAAACTATGCGATCGTCAACGACTCTCTCGCCTCCGGGGGACGCCTGTCGATCACAGGGAATTATCAGTTCAACCTGCTCCCTGGATTCTCCTTCGGCATCTTCACCTCGGCTCAGTATGGAGCCCTCGCCTTTGTGGACCGTAATCAGCGGTCCTATATTTACGGTTATACCACCGGACTTTCTCTCATGCTAAAGATTTGATGCCGGCTTCGCGGCCGGGTTATTTCGGAATCGGCCCGAGGTGCGTGATGTACCACTGCGGTCCCCAGTTGATGAGGGCGCGGACTTCGATGCTTTCGTTTTGCCCGGCGGCTGTCAATTCAATCTTGCGTCTGTAGCAGGACCAGTAGGGAATGCGGTTGGCTTCGGTCTGGGGTGCCTTCCATTTGCAGGATCCCCCTTTGATGGCCTTGAAAACGAGCGGGCCACGCCCCTTGAATCGCGCCTGCTCACGCGTGAAATCCTGCTCATACCATTTTACCAGTTGGCTATAATAGTCAGCGGGCCTGGCGATGGCCTTCAGCTGCAGAAAAGCCGCTTCGGGAAAAAAGAAGTCTTTGACATCGGCGAATGCGCCTTTTTCCAGGGCTGTCAGAAGACGCTGGGCCTTGGAATCGAAACTTTCAATCTGCGCCTTCAGAGCCTCATCCTTGTTCTCGGGGGGAATGACGAATTCATCGGCAAAAAGCCCGGACGACGCGAACAGCGACAGAAGCATAAGAGATCGTTGCAGCATGGGCCACCTCCTTAGGCGGCCATTTTATCGCGAAATCCGCCAGAGCCGATACCCTGAATTGAGTCTTCGGGAACAGCCTGCAATTGAAAGACGCGACGCGGCCCTATTCCACGCAGCATACGCTCGCCATAATCCTCGCAGCCCACATAAGCCAGCGCCTCGGCCACGGCTTCCGACACGACGATCCCGCTTTCCGGCGCCGAGGCTTTGAGTCTTTGCGCCATGAGCGGCGTGGCGCCCAGGGCCATATAATCGGTTCGCGCTTCACCCCCGAAACCGCCGATGATGACCTCGCCCTGATGAATCCCGATCCTGACATGCACCGGCGCGCGATCGAAGTCATCACAGATATCCTTCTGCACGGCCGGCAGCACCTCAAGCATTTCACGCGCGCACTGAGCCGCTTTCTGCGCCTGCTCCGCGGGGGAAAGTTCGAGGGGGAAACCAAAGATGGCCAGAACTCCATCGCCGATGAATTTATCGATCATCCCGCCATGGGCAAAGACGACTTCGGTCATGGCTGCAAAATAACTATTCAGGAATTCGCCCAGCTTTTCCAGCGGCACGCGTTCCGCAAGCCTTGTAAAATCGGCGACATCACAGAAAAGCATGGTCACCGTCATCTTCCGCGGTGTGGCATTGAAATCAAAGCCACCCTGCAGAATATCCTGGGTCACATCGGGAGGAAGAAAACGCTGCAGCAGCATGGACGTCCGTTTGAGGCGCAGCATCGCATTCTCGCGCTCGATGATCCGGCGCTTTTCTTCACTCACGAAGTTCGCCGCTTCATAGGCGATGCGCTTTTGAAAGAGCAAAGCCAGCACGCAGCCAAAGAGCTGATAATTCACATCGCGAACGATCAGACTCGCATTCCATTCGGAAAAGAGGAGCCACACCCAGACCTGCATGGCGAAAATAAGGATGGCCTCGAACCAATCCACCCGCAGGGTAAATACGGCGAACGCAGCGATCAAGGGCGGATAAAAGCGCGCCCGATCGGGAAAGTCGGCGGCATAACAATACTGCAGAGCCGTCATGATACCAACCAGGGCAATGCCGTAGACTTTGGGAATCAGAAATCCCTGCTCGCCTCCCCAGCGCATGCCGAAGCGCAGATAAAGTCCTCCGATCAAAAAGAGCAGGGACGGTATACCGCGCAGGAGCAGAGCATAGGTCAGTCCCGGATTCACTTCACCCAGATGCATATCCAGGGGAATAAAGCCCAGGATCAAAAGTCCCACGCCTATAAAACTGGTGGCCAGCTGACGCCGACAGAAATCATTCTCGTGCTGAAACCAGGCTCTCAGGATTTCGGGCGAACGCGTTTCCCGAACGACTTTGGGAGCCAACCAGAAAGGTATGTGCATACAAAACCTCCAGCTTCCTGAATCGGCGCGCGCCGCGGGAACTCAAAGGTTTTCTTGAGTACTGTGATCGAAAAGTAAGGGAAAAAAGCCGGGATCTGTTCAAATCTGCGGCACCATCCGAAAAAGGGGATGGTGCCCTGCCGAAGCTGTCGGTCAAGACCGACGAATCAGGCGTGAGGCTGGGGCTGCGCGGGTGAAGGCGGCGGCATATGACCCTGGGTCATTGTTTGAGCCTCGGGTTTCAGCTCCGCAGGAATGCGAAGAACCTGACCTGGGAAAATTTCATCCGGATCTTTCAGCATGGGCCGATTGGCCTCGAAAATCTGATGATAGAGGTTGGCATTGCCCAGATAATCCTTGGCTATTTTGGACAGCGTATCGCCCTTCTTCACCGTCACCATCATCGACGCTGCGTCCGTGGCGGCAGAGGTGGCTGGGGCTCCGGTCGCAGCTGTCTGCGGCTGATTCGGAGCCAGGACCAGCGGCTTCTGAGGCACGCTCTGCCCCGGTGCATAAGCCGCCACATGCAATCCGTCGTCATTAACTTTCTGCACAGCGCGATGATTGCCCACGATCAGACGCACCAGCTCCAGATCCTTCTGGCTATTGGTAACACCACTCAGAGTTGCCAGACCCTTGTCGAACTTGAGTTGAAAATTCTGGACCGAGATACCGGCCTTGTTCACGAGGCTGGTCAGTTCCTGTTGCAATTTGGCATCATCAGCATCCTTGTCCTTGTGACCAAGTTCCTTGATGAAATCAAAAAGGCCCATCACGAGTCTCCTTCCATTGATATGAGTTAGTCCATGGGAATCCATTTCCCAACAGGTGATCGCCGGAGCGATAATCTTTGATATATGCAGGAGGCATGCCTGCGCCAGCCGAAATACGGCCCAAAATCCCTTGACCCCCACCCGGCCACCCGGCATAAGTCAAGCTCAATGCATGGAGCGCCGCGATGTTTATCAATCTGAAAAAAGTTCTCATTGTCGATGACGTGGAGGATTTTCGCGTCCTTCTGAAGAATTGGATCAGCTTTCGCGGGCTCGAGGTCATCACGGCGGAAAACGGTCGAGAAGCCATCAGCATCCTGGAAAAGGAGCGCATGGATCTCATCATCACCGACTTTCAGATGCCGCAGATGGATGGGCTTGAACTCCTGGAATGGTGCCGTCAGCATGAGATTCGCGTCCCTGTGATCTTCACCTCGGCATCCGCAATGCCTCTGGATCGCGAGCTTATCGCCCTGGGCGACTGCTGTGCCACGCGTTTGGAAAAACCCCTGAATTTCTTGATACTCGCCGCAGCCCTGGACGCAGCCGAACGGCATGAACATCATCGCGATTGTCTGCATCAGCCGTATAAAGTCGCTGTCGAAGCCGAATACCGCCTGAGCGAACGCGGCGATGACGCCTAAGCGCTCTACACTCCTTTCAACGCCAAGGCCCAATAGTGTTGCGCTGAATTTTACAGATCTGTGCGGATTGCTACGAAAGATCTCCGGGGCCTCATGGGATGACGGATTTTCAACCTGGCATCCAAATTGCTGCTGAGAAGGATCAGGATTCCCAGCGCAGGAGGCACGCATGAGCTTACATGAAAAACTGGAGGCCTTCCTCCAACAGCCCGCATCCTATCCCGAGGCGACAGCACGCGTGGAGCTGCGGGAAACGCATATTTCCAAAGTTTTCCTGACAGATCACGCGGCCTTTAAAATCAAAAAGCCATTGAAGCTGCCTTTTCTGGATTATTCCAACCTGGAAAGAAGGCGGGACGCATGCTTTGCGGAACTGGAACTCAATCGGCGGTTTTCGCACGACATTTATCGGGATGTGGTCGCTATTACCGTGGATGAGAAGGGTTTCACCTGGAATGGCCGAGGTCCAACCTTGGAGTATGCGGTCTGGATGCGCCGCATTCCCGACGCCTGCCTGATGGATGTGCGCCTTCGTGAAAGGACCTTTCAAAAGGAAGATAGTGAACGCTTGATCGCTCATCTTGTCCACTGCTATCAGGAGGCGCCGCATGGAGCCAGGGATGGTGAGCTTTATTGGCAAAGGCTGCGCGCTTTGATCGACGAGAATCGTTCCAGTCTTTATGAATTGGCCCTTCATCTGAAGCTCGATCCCGAACCCTGGCTGGCTCTGTGCTCACGGCAGCTCCTCTTTATGCAGGTCAATCGCCGCCTCATGATCACTCGTGCGGAAGATGGTTTTGTGATCGAAGGCCACGGGGACCTGAGGCCCGAGCATATCGTTTTTGAAGACCGCGTTTCCTTGATTGATGGGATTGAATTCAATCGTGATCTGCGGGTCCTGGATCAGGCCGATGAACTTTCCTTCCTGGCCATGGAATGCGCAGTGATGGGCTATTCCGAGCCAGGCCATGAAATCAGGCATCGGGTGCTGCAGGACTTAAATGATCCAGCTCCACCCGAGCTGCTGGCATTTTACGAATCCTACCGAGCGACAGTCAGGGCCAAGGTGAATGCTCTCCGTGCGGAGCAGGAGACGGGTGAAAAGCAAAAGCGAACTCTGGCATTGATTGCGGATTATCAAAACATAGCGGAAAATGCCCTGAAAAAAGCCATGCCGCCGGTCGCCTTCATCGTCGCGGGAGCCATGGGGTCAGGCAAGACCACGCTCGCCCGCAGCCTGAAACAGGAACTCGGGGCCGTACACTGGGAAAGCGATGAGATCAGGCGGAAGGTTTTCGGGAAAAGCCAGGGGGCGACGGCCTATGGGCAGGGGCATTATACGCCTGCTGCCCGGTTATGCGTCTACGAAAGCCTACGGGATCATATGATGATTTCTCTGGCGGCGGGAATGAATGTCATTGTCGATGCCTCCTTCAGTCATCCTGATTTTGTGCGGACCATGCTGGAGCCGCTGCTTAAGGACAATCGACCTTATGTGATCCTGGTCTGTGAGTGTTCGGATGATGAAGCCATGGCCCGCATTCGCAAGCGCATGCATGAGGGAGACTCGCCTTCGGAAGCACGCCCCGATCTTTACCTGGAACAAAAACGGAAGGGAGATTGGACCTTCGCGACCTTTCCCCACTGGCGCGTGAATACTGAGCACGATCAGCAGGAGGAAATGCGGAAGGTCTTTGATTACACAGGCCGCGTCTTAAGGCAGGGCTTCGAAGTATGAAGGCTTCGGCTCTCCGTTCCCATCAAAGAGCAGCGGGCAATCCTGGCGATCCTTCACCAGATCATTGAGCCAGCTGCTGTTATCGCGCACGCCCCACATGGTGACGTGAGCGAGGTGACCTTTGTAACGGCGGAAGAGTTCAAACAGCTGACCATAACGCTGCGCCTGCAGATTCAGGATATTCGCGTCACAGGGTTTGGCGGCTTCCGGTTCGAAGATGCCGTTGGGATAATCACTGTAAACGGTCACATCCAGTTCACTGACCTTGACCTTAAGGCCTTCGGCAATCACAGCCTGAAAGGCCTGTTCGATCAGATCCACTCCAGGCCAACCGAGGTTATAGTGCCCCTGAAAGCCTACTCCAGCCAGCGGAATGCCTTCGGCCTTCAAACGCCTGATCAGCACCAGAAGCTTTTTCAATTTGATCGGGTTTTCCAGAACATAATCGTTGTACCAGAGTTCGACTGTGGGGTCCGCCTCATGCGCGAAGCGGAAGGCGTCCACGATGTAATCCTCGTTGCCATAGATCTGGTAGAACTTGGAAGGACGCCAGGTCAGGCCGTCTTCATCAGCCAGGACCTCATTCACGACATCCCAGTTATCCACGCGGCCTTGGAAGTGTTTCATCGTGGTTTCGATATGGGATTTAATGCGGGCGCGCAGGGTCTCCCGATCCACCGCATTGCCGGCGTCGTCAGTGAAAACCCAGTCCGGGGTATCTATGTGCCAGAGCAAAGTGTGGCCTGTCATCTGCATGCGATTCGCGGCCGCAAAGTCGACCAAGGTATCGGCCGCTGTGAAGTCATATTCCTTGCCCTTCATGAGAGGGGCCCACTTCATTTCATATTCCGCCGTGATCCGGTTGAAGTTACGGGTGATCAACGGCACATCAGGACCGCTCAGGGCTTCGCTTTTCAGAGCCACACCCAGGGTAAAAAGGTCCTGATAGGATTGCGACAGGGAAAACGAAGGGGGCGGAGGGGGAGGGGTTTTGTCATCAGACTTTTCTTTGCAGCCCATGGCCGCCAGGATCAAGCTTGCGCATAAGAGTCGAGATTTCATGGTTTTCTCCTTATTCTGCTTGGTCCAGCCATAGTGGAAGCGGACGCGACTGACAAGGGCACTGAACTGAATGGACCGGAAAAGTGACTGAACCTCGATTTTGCAGGTGCCGCCCGACTGGATGGATTCAGTTTGCGACCGAATGGTCCGTCCCTTGGGCATGATGAGCATTGCAGCAGCGGCCCTGAACTGGTAAGAATGCTGGGAAATCCCGTCGGGAAAAGCCTTTCAGACAGAAGGTTGAACCATGCAAAGCGAGCACACAACCCCCGCAGTACCGAGCCAGGTTCAGGTTACGGATGACGGCATGTATCTGAAAGATGGGCTGAGCACAGTCTTCTTCAAATGGTTCGAAGTTCTCGCGATTGTCAGCGAAGAGCACCAGAGCCTTGTGATAAGCCTCAAGCGCCGCGTTTTGGTGCGGGAATCCTTGAAAGTCTTCGAAACGGATCTGAAGCCTTATGGATTCATCCGCATCAATCGCCAGGTTGTCTTCAACCTGCGTTATGTCAAGCGCTTCATAGCCGGTGCCAATCCCAAACTCGTGTCGATCCAGGGTGAAAGCTATCCGATCACGCGGCGGCGGAAGATCGCCGTGCGACGCGAGTATGAAGATTTTCTGGCTCGTGAAAAAGAGCGGGAAGATAAGCAGGACACCCGGCTCTTTTCCTTTCGCTCCAAAGTGTCGAGCCATCAGGATCTTGCTGATGGCAAGCTCTGGGTGAATCCCCATTCCAAGGTGAATCAATTCCTCAGCTCGCGTCCCGATCTGAAGGGCGAGAGCCGCGATATCGTGCGTTTGATTGCTGAAACATCAAGCGCCACCTGGCTGGGTGAATGGAACGAAAATGTTTATAGCGATGTGAAAAGCATCCTGCAGCAGGCGGAAAGCACGGGCTCGATTCCCGTGTTTGCGATCTATCGCCTCTTTTTAAGGGATGAAACCAGACGCCGGGCGCCCACGCTCGCGCAGGTGGTTGGTTATAAGCGCTGGATTCAGCAGCTGGCCCTGGCGCTTGAACATCACAAGGCCATTGTGATTCTGGAGCCGAATGCCCTCAGCATGATTGATGAAGGCATGCCGCGCGAGTGGCAGGAATTCTATTTCGATGCTCTGCGTTTCGCGGTGGCGACTTTAAGCCGTCTGCCTCAGGCTTTGGTTTATCTGGATGCCGGTCATGCCTTCTGGCGAAAACCCGTGGACATGGCCATACTCCTGGCCCGCACCGGCATTGATTTCGTGGAGGGTTTTGCGGTCAACGTCTCGCATTTCATAGATACTCAGATGAGTCACGCCTATGGTTCGGAAATTTCCGGCCTGCTCGGCGGCAAACCCTTCGTCATTGATACGAGCCGCAACGGTGTCGGCATCCGTGATCCAGAGAACTGGTGCAATCCCACGGGAGTCGGCCTCGGCCCCTTGCCGCGACTCAATCCGCGCCTTGCGCGTGTGGATGCCTTTCTTTGGGTGAAGCCGCCTGGAGAATCGGATGGATCATCCTTTGCCGATCAACCCTCAGATGGGATCTGGTGGATGGATCACGCGATCCAGTTGGGTCAGCATTCGCGGCTGCAGATTTAGCCTTTAAACCCTGCGCCCGGGACGACCCGACGTCTTCTCGGGCATGACCTCATAGGCCTTCAAAAGCAGCGTCACGAGAGGAAGGATTTTTTCCTCTTCCGTGAGCCACAGTCCATTCAAGGAAACCCACGATTTCAAACGCGTTCCACTCGGCGCGAAGTAAAGTCCGCCGTATTTTTTCATAATGGCCTGAGCCATCGCATCATCCGGTGGTATGACGATCATCGTGGCTTCAGCCTTGCCGCGATCTGCGATTTGCACGATGCCCGCTTTCTTATCCTCATCCCGCGCCCATTCCCCGACCAGCATGAAGACATGACCGTTCAAAAGAAAGGATTTATGACCAAACATGTGCCTGGTTCGGATATCAAGGCCGGAATCCAGAAAGATATGATTGAGCGTCAGAAGAATGGCCCGGGTGCGGCCTGAAAAAGCATCTTCGTAAGTGGTTTTACGGCTCATAATCCCCTCCGGGGGATGATCCTACACCATAAGGAACAGGACCGCCCTGCTGTTTCCAGCAGGACGGTCTGCTCAACGGAGGAAAAAGCCGCCGCGCGAGGGGCGCGGCACCGTTAGATTGGTGACTCGAGGTATCGACCGATGGCTTCGGCCGCCTTACGTCCTTCAGAAATGGCCCAGACCACGAGGGACTGGCCGCGACGGGCATCGCCCGCAGCGAAAACGCCGGGAACACTGGTTGCGTAGCTGGACTCATCGGCTTTGATGTTGCCACGCTCATTGATGGCAACACCGAGCTGATCAATCGGACCGGCGGTATCAGGACCGACGAAACCCACCGCGATGAAAACCAGCTGAGCCGGCCAGCGTTTTTCCGAACCGGGAACCGGCTCGAATTTCCTTTGGCCTTTTTCATCAGTGAACCATGCGAGTTCGCGGGTCACGAGGGCCTGCAATTGACCTTCCGCATCCGCTTCAAAGCGAACCGATTCCAAAGACCAGTGACGCGAACAGCCCTCTTCATGCGAGGACGAGGTCCGCAGCATATGCGTCCAGTAAGGCCAGGGAGTTTCCTGCGGACGCTCCTGGGCGCGTGGATGCTTGTTCAGTTGCGGAGGCCTCGGCATGATTTCAAACTGCGTGACCGAACGCGCACCCTGACGATTGGAAGTTCCCACACAGTCCGAGCCGGTATCACCACCGCCGATCACGATCACATCCCTGCCGGTCGCAAGGATGGGCTCCAGATCTTCGATATTGTCACCCAAAACGCGGCGCGTGGATTGAGTCAGGAACTGCTCGGCGAAATATACGCCTTTAACGTCACGGCCTGGAATCGCAACGTCACGCTTCTTGGTCGCGCCATGGCTCAAAAGAATCGCATCGTAATCTTTTTTCAGTTCATCCATGGTGACGTCAAAACCCACGTTCACGCCACAGCGGAAGCTGATGCCTTCGGCTTCCATCAGCTGCACCCGACGCTGAACCTTGCTCTTTTCCAGCTTGAAATCAGGGATGCCGTACATCAAAAGTCCACCGGGACGATCCGCGCGCTCATAGACGGTCACCCAATGCCCCTGGCGGTTCAGCTGCTGCGCCGCGGCAAGCCCCGCAGGTCCGCTGCCGATGACAGCCACTTTTTTTCCGGTGCGGAAGACAGGAGGCTCAGGGCGAATCCAGCCCTTGGCAAATCCCTTGTCGGCAAGGGCCATCTCGATCGCTTCGATCGACACGGGATCTTCATGGATTCCAAGGACGCAGGCCGCTTCACAGGGAGCGGGGCAGATGCGGCCGGTGAACTCAGGAAAGTTATTGGTCGCCAGCAAAGCCCGCAGAGCTTCCTCTTCATCGCGCTCCGAGACGAGGTGATTCCATTCCGGGATCACATTCCCCAAAGGACAGCCGTGATGACAGAAGGGAACGCCGCAGTCCATGCAGCGCGCACCCTGCCGGCGCAGTTCCTCGTCGTTGATCGCCTCAACGAATTCGCGGTAGTGCTTCACGCGCAGAGCGGTTGGCTCTTTCTCCGGGACCGCGCGTGCATAGGTCATAAATCCTTTAACTTCACCCATGGTAGGCTCCTTCTTCCAGGATCGCCCCAAGGTTGTCACCACCGACCACGCGCACGGTTTGTTGCACGAGGTCGCGCTGCTGATGGCGCACGAAGGCCCGATAAGCACTGGGAACAATACTCAGGAAACGCGATTTCTCATGATTCCAATTTTCCAAAATATGCGCCGCGACCGAGCTGCGTGTCAAACGCAGATGTTCCTGAAGCTGGCGGTGGACAAAGGATTCGTCCTCCTCGTCCTGCAGCGCGGACACCTCGACCATCTCGGTGTTGATGCGTTTTTGCAAGGCGCCGTCCGCATCATAAACAAAGGCATAACCGCCGCTCATACCGGCCGCGAAGTTGCGACCGACTTTACCGATCACGATCACCGATCCGCCGGTCATGTATTCACAGCCGTGATCACCGAGGCCTTCCACCACCGCATGCGCGCCGCTGTTTCGGACGGCGAAGCGTTCACCGGCCAGGCCGCGGATATACATGAAGCCTGATGTCGCACCGTAAAGGGTCACGTTTCCACAGATCACATTGCTTTCCGCCATGATCGCGCTTTCTTCAGGCGGAACGACCACGACCTTGGCACCGGAAAGACCCTTGCCGCAGTAATCGTTCACTTCGCCTTCCAGCGTGGCCGTGATGCCCTTGGCCCCGAAGGCCATGAAGGACTGACCCGCGGAACCCTTGAAATTCAGCTGAATGCTGTTGTCGCGCAGACCGTGGCCGCCGTGATGTTTCGAAATCTCACTCGACAGCATCGTGCCGACCGCGCGATCGGTGTTGGCGATCGCAAGGTCGAGGTGAACGGTCTGACGTTTGGTGATCGCCGGTTCACAGGCTGGGAGCAGCACTTTGTAATCCAGCGTCTGATCCATGTCATGGATCTGCTGCCGCGTCTTGCTGCGCGCAACCTCAGCCCCTGCGTTGGGAGCATCCAGGATCGCCCGCAGATCCACGCGGTCGGTGCGCGGATCGGCGATTTTTTCCAGAAGGTCGACGCGGCCCACCATCTCGGTGACGGTGCGGAAACCAAGTTCAGCCATGATTTCACGCAGGCCTTCGGCGAGCAGGAAGAAGTAGTTGATCAGATGTTCAGGCTGACCATGGAACTTCCGGCGAAGTTCCGGATCCTGCGTCGCGATACCCACAGGGCAGGTATTCAGATGGCATTTGCGCATCATGATACAGCCGAGCGCGATCAAGGCGCCCGTACCAATACCCCATTCCTCGGCACCAAGCAGCGTGGCAATCGCGATATCACGCGGGGTCCGCATCTGGCCGTCAGCCTGCAGCACAACGCGACCGCGGAGTTGATTTTCCACCAGCGTGCGATGCGATTCAGCAAGGCCCAGTTCCCAGGGAAGACCGGCATGTTTGATCGAGGAAATGGGACTGGCACCTGTGCCGCCTTCATAACCGGCGATCAGAATCACATCGGCCTTGGCTTTGGCCACACCGGCAGCGACTGTTCCCACACCGACTTCCGAGACCAGCTTCACACTGATCCGGGCTTCGCGGTTGGCGTTCTTCAGATCGAAGATCAGCTGCGCAAGGTCTTCGATCGAATAGATATCATGATGCGGAGGCGGCGAAATCAAAGTGATGCCGGGCGTGCTATGACGAACGCGAGCGATCTCTTCATCCACCTTGTGACCGGGGAGCTGGCCACCTTCACCCGGTTTTGCACCCTGAGCGATCTTGATCTGCAGTTCATCCGCATTGATCAGATAGTGGCTGGTCACACCGAAGCGCGCACTCGCCACCTGCTTGATGGAACTGCGGCGCAGATCGCCGTTGGCAGCCGGGATGAAACGATCGGCATCCTCACCGCCTTCACCCGAGTTACTGCGCGCGCCCATGCGGTTCATCGCAATCGCGATGGTCTCATGGGTTTCCTTGGAAATGGAGCCAAAGCTCATCGCGCCGGTCGCAAAACGCTTGACGATCGAGCTGGCTGATTCCACCTCATCGAGCGGAACGGAGTTCTGGGCTTTCTTGAACTTCAGCATGCCCCGGATATTCAGATACTGCTGCGACTGCTGATCGAGGGTCGCGCAGAATTTTTTGAATTCCTCGCGGCTGTTGATCCGGGTCGCCTGCTGCAGCGTGGCGATCATCGCGGGATGATGCAGGTGCGCTTCCCCTTCACGGCGCCAGTGATACTGACCGCCCTGAGGCAATGCTGTGAATGTTGTTTTAGGACTGTAGGCTTTCTGATGACGGAAGCGGGTGTCCGCATCGAAATCCGCGATACCGGCGCCTTCGATACGAGTCGGCGTCCAGGTGAAATAGGCATCGATGAAACTCTGGCTCAAACCCAGGGCTTCAAAAATCTGCGCGCCGCGATAGGAATGCAGGGTCGAGATCCCCATCTTCGACATGATCTTCAGAAGACCATCGCCGATGGATTTCACGTAATTGCCCTGCAGCGTGGCTGCGGTTTTCTTGCTATCGAAACCATGAGTCTCGGCTCTTTGACCGATGACGGCCAGCGCCAGGTAAGGGTTCACAGCGGAAGCGCCATAACCCAGGAGCAAGGCGAAGTGATGGACTTCACGCGGCTCGCCGCTTTCCACCACAAGACTGGCCTTCATGCGCGAGCCGCGACGGATCAGATCGTGATGCGCAGCCGCGGTGGCGAGAAGGGCAGGGATCGGCGCGCGTGTTTCATCGACCTCACGATCGGAGAGGATCACGACGCTGCAGCCCTCGTCGATCGCTGCGGCCACCGATTCCTGAAGACGCTTCACAGCGGCTTCCAGGGTTTCGTTGGCTGGTTCATAAACAGTCGAAACCTTGCGCGCCATCAGGCGGGGATCGCCGTGGAATTCGAGGCGCTGAAGATCCAGATCACTGAGGATCGGCTGCTTCATACGCAGCATATGACAGTGTTCAGGCGTTTCTTCGATCAGATTGGATTCGGCACCCAGGTGCGAAGCCAAGGACGTCACCATCTCTTCCCGGATCGCATCGATCGGCGGATTGGTGACCTGGGCGAAGAGCTGCTTGAAATAGTTATAAAGCAGGGGACGCTGCTGCGAGAGCACTGCGATCGGCGCGTCATTCCCCATCGAACCCACGGGCTCTTTGCCCTCGTTCGCCATGGGCGCCATGATCATGCGCATATCTTCCTTGGTATAACCAAAAGCCAGAAGCTTCTGCTGCAGCGTTTCCTCGGTATCCGCAGGGTACGAGGCGAAGTTCGGAATGGGCAGCTCGTAAAGATGCTTGCGATGCTTTTGGAGCCATTGCCCATAGGGTTTTTGCATCGAAAGGCTTTGTTTGATCGTATGATCCGGAACGATCGCGCCCTGCTTCATATCCACCAGGAACATGCGGCCGGGACTCAGACGGCCCTTATGCACGATTTCTTCGGGACGACGATCGAGGACGCCGGCTTCCGAGGCCATGATCACATAACCATCGAGCGTGACCCAGTAGCGGCCGGGACGCAGACCGTTCCGATCGAGGATCGCACCGATCTTGTGACCGTCGGCAAAGCCGATAAAGGCCGGGCCATCCCAGGGTTCCATCATATAGGAATGGTATTCATAATAATCTTTGAGCGCCTGTTCCATCTCGCCATGAGAATCCCAGGGCTCGGGAATGAGCATGGTCAGAACCTGCTGCAAGGGACGGCCGGTGTTCACCAGGAACTCGATGGTATTGTCGAGCATCGCCGAGTCGCTGAGGCCCGGGGTGCAGATCGGTCCCATATGCGCAAGGTCGCTTTCCAGACCGGCCTTTTTCAGGAGTTTGGAACGCGCATGCATCGCATTGATGTTGCCGCGCAGGGTGTTGATTTCCCCGTTGTGACAGATCGTGCGGAAAGGCTGCGCCAAAGGCCAGGACGGCATCGTGTTGGTGCTGAAGCGCGAATGCACCATGGAAAAGGCCGAAGTGAAACGGGGATCGGCAAGGTCCCGGTAATAGTTGGCCAGATCCTTGGCCAGGATCAGTCCCTTATAGCAGATCGTTTCTGTGGAAAGGCTCACACAGTAGGAAAGGAGCTGCTTGATGCCATATTTTGCGCGGCCTTCTTCTTCAAAATCCTTGCGCAGCATGTAAAGGCGCCAGGTGAAATTCGAAGCCGCGGCCTTATTATGATCGGTGAAGACCCACTGCACCGGCGCGGGTTCATTGCCGGCCGCGATGGGACCGAGCACGCTGGGATCGACCGGCACCGCACGCTGAATCAGAGGCACGATCTGCCATTTCTGAGCGAGCGCTTCAATACGCTGGCTCCAGTGTTCCAGCTCGCCCTTTTCCTTCGGCAGGAAAAAGAAACCGACGGCGTACTCACCAGCCGCAGGCAAAGTTTTGTTTTCATCCTTGGCGAGAGCTTGAAAAAGATCATGAGGAATCTGGGTCAGGATTCCTGCACCATCGCTCGTCAGGTCATCCGCCGCGCGACCGCCGCGATGATCCATCCGCCGTAGGATTTCCAGGCCCTCAGTCACGATCTTGTGCGATTTATGACCTTTGATACTGGCAATGAAACCAACGCCACAAGCATCACGTTGCACCATGCGGGGATCATCCAGCCAAGCCTGCTCAAACCTTTCCTGTGACATAAGGCACCTCAATCTGTGAGCGAGTTACGAATTTAACGGAGTGTGGAGGGACGCGGACGCGTTCTACCCGGGCAGGGGTTTACTGAGTCGGACCATGCTCTCTCGAAAAACGGAAGCGACATCCCGGAAGATTCGGGCACATCGTTGCAGAATCTGACGAGCCACACAGAGCGTCATCCACGCAAAGCGTCGAGCGTTTGTGCTGTGTGTTGGCCGCTGCATCTGCACTCCTCTTCGTGGGGAGTTCCGTCCCTTGTGCGTTATTCAAGCGTTGCGCATAAAACTTTATGTGTTGTCGTATTCGGCTCGGAGTATAACCACAGGAATATTAGGATCGCAAGATCATATTCTTCACGGGAATTGTTCGCTCACGGACTGGTCGGTTCCCGTTAACACTTCGGTAAGTAAAGCCTCTTTCAAGGCTTCCAGGTATTCAATATTTCTAAAAACGACTCTTTTGACACTCTAGAACCTCAGGTTAAAAGGCGCAAGTGTTCGCTCACTCGCATGCACATTTAATGCATTTTATTTTCATATAAACCTACTTTATTCACGCTTATGCGCATTCTCTCAGTAACTTTCCCAACCAGAACGAGCCTATTTCTTGTAATTTTACTACAGCGTGGTGTGTTTCCCGCGCGGAAGTCCCTGGGATGATTTGCGGCGAAGCTTGCCGCCGTGAGCCCTGCATAGCATGCAAAAGAAAAGACGAGCCCAAGGCGCCAGGAAAGATTCGCTTTGGTAGGGAATTTTTTGTTAAAAAGTCACCGCTGTATGCAAGGGTCGCCACGACACGAGTCCAAATGGACCTTGACCGGGATCGAAAGCTCGGCGGGAGACGCAGCCTGGCTTTGGTTTTCCCGGCAATCGAAGCTATAGTAAAGAATGCACCGGCGGACAGGAACAGGCGCATGACATCGCACTCCATCTTGAATCACCAGCTTCTCAGACGCACTTTCGTTCACCTGAAAGGGGTCGGCGCACGCTCCGAGCGGCACCTTTGGAAACTCGGGATTACCGATTGGGAACAGCTTCTGATGCGGGCGCCCCAACTGTTTAAAGCCAAACGCCTGGATGACGTCCGGCGCTCCTTGGAACTTTCTTTGGCGGCCTGGGAAAGGGGCGACCTTTATTATTTTGATCGGGCTCTTCCTGGTCAGGAACGGTGGCGCCTCATCCCGGGTGGCTTTCCGGATATTGCGTATTTCGATATCGAAGCCGCCAATGGGGGCATGCCCCCGGCCACCGAATCCACGGTCGTTGCGTTTTATTTCCGAGGTGAACTGCATCAGGAATATGAATACAGCCGTAAACGGGACCTTCTGCACTGGATCATGGACGAGGCCGCCCTTTTCTGCACCTATAACGGCGCGGCCTATGATGTGCCCTTTCTCAGAGCCGAATTCGGTATGAAATTGGACAAGGCCCACATAGATCTTTGTCCGTGGCTGCGTCGCCAGGGTTTCAAAGGCGGCCTGAAAACCATTCAGAAAACCACCAGCCATCTGCATCAGCGCAGTTCCATGGACCTGGATGGCTACGATGCGGTCCGCCTGTGGCGCATGCACGAGGAGGCCCAGCCGGGAGCGCTCGAAACGCTCCTGACCTATAATGCGGAGGATGTGCTGATTCTGGAGCCTCTGCTGGTGGACGCCTACAATCGCGAGGTGGACCTGCA
This sequence comes from Oligoflexus sp., assembly GCF_035712445.1. NCBI lineage: Bacteria > Pseudomonadati > Bdellovibrionota > Oligoflexia > Oligoflexales > Oligoflexaceae > Oligoflexus > Oligoflexus sp. The sequence continues at coordinate 45,633 of NZ_DASTAT010000065.1, forward strand.
CCCCGACCTTGACCTGCGAAAGCTTGCGAGCGCGCCCGTGCCGCTGCTCAAAACCCGCATGGATCCCCTTATTTATCAGCTCCTGCGCACCAAGGGTCCGGTCCCCACGGCCTGATCAAGCATGCTCCATTTCCAGCCGCGCGCGCACGGACTGCAGGGTCGGGACTCGATTCCCGCGCATCACGGCATTGCCATCCCGATCGATCAAGGCAAAGCAAAATTCCTGGGGCTTGCAGTGAAAGCGATCATGCAAAGGCCCGTTCGGATGATCTTCGGCGACCAGGACGAGGTCATCAGTTTCTCTCAATTCGGCAAACGTCTCTTGAGCCTTTCTGAACTCCGGATGATTTCGGTCGGTGCTCATCACGGCCAGCACCGCCTTGCGTCCCCGAAAACGTTCAATATCCTGCTGAGCCAGCAAAAATTCGGATACGCCGCGCCAGAGTAGGGAAGAAAGAAACATACTCATAAAATCCTCCGAGCTGATCCTTGGACTGTTTTGCATTTTCCAAGCCATGCCGCATGATGCCTTGCCTGGCGCCCGCCTCTGTATAAAAGCGCCCCACCTTGTCCGCCATTTGAGCAAATAGACGCCTTTTTTTCGCCTTTGGAATGAACGATGCAGGATACAGGGCAACGAAGCAGCAAGGAGGACCCTATGCGCGGCGAACATCCTAAAATTACAGCATCAAACAGCTCTTTGCGTTCGGCGGCCGAAGAACAGTCCATGGCTGTCGCAGAAGCCAGTCGTGAATCGGAATGGAAATCGAAATCATTCATCGCTGCTCTTTTCATGGGCGAATGGGATATCGACCTCGCCTTTCCTTTTCCGCTGCAGAATCCTGAAGATAAAGCGATTGGCGACGCCATCTGCCGGGACGTGGATGCCTGGGCTCGGAAAAATATCGACGGCGCCGAGATTGATCGTGTTGGCAAAATACCCGAACACGTTTATGCAGGACTCCAAAAACTGGGCCTTTTTGCGATCAAAATCCCAAAACAGTACGGTGGCCTTGGACTTTCTCAAACTAACTACATGCGGATTCTGGCGGTGATTGGAAAATACTGCACCTCCACTGCCGTTCTGCTGTCGGCGCATCAGTCCATCGGTGTCCCGCAGCCTCTCAAATTATTCGGGACGGAAGCGCAAAAGCAAAAATATCTGCCGCGCATTGCCCGCGGCGAAATCACGGCCTTCGCCCTGACGGAAAAGGAAGTCGGCTCCGATCCAGCCAACGTGCAGACCTATGCGGAACTTGCTCAGGATGGGCGGCACTGGATCCTGAACGGCGAGAAACTCTGGTGCACGAATGGTGTCATTGCTGATCTTTACGTGGTCATGGCCCGCACACCCGATCGCGTGGAGAACGGCAAGACTGTGAACCAGGTCACTGCTTTCATAGTGGAAGGCCAGTGGGAAGGCGTTGAAGTTTTGCACCGCTGTGAATTCATGGGGCTCAAAGGGATAGAAAACGGCTTGATTCGCTTCACCAACGTGAAAGTCCCCGTTGAAAACGTGGTCGGCGATGTGGGCCGCGGACTCAAGCTGGCTCTGGCCACCTTAAATGATGGCCGTCTCAGCATTCCCGCACTGTCTGCCGCTGCAACGGAAGAACTCGCAGCCTTTTGCAACCTCTGGGGCAAGAGTCGCGTGCAGTGGGGGCGTCCTGTGGGGCAGCATGAACCCGGCATGCAAAAGCTCGCCTATATGAACGGCGTCGCCTATGCGATGGACGCTCTTGCGTCCTACACCGCGCAGCTTTCCGATGCAGGCGGTGTTGATATCCGCATGGAGGCGGCGGCGGCCAAACTCTGGTCCACCGAGGAATTTTGGAAGGCTCTGGATATGGGCATCCAGCTGCGTGGCGGTCGCGGCTATGAAACCGACCGCTCGCTTCTGCAGCGCGGCGAAGCCTCCTTGCCTTTGGAACGATGGATGCGCGATACGCGAGTGAACCGCATCCTGGAAGGCTCCACAGAGATCATGCACCTCTTCCTGGCCCGCGAGGCCCTGGATCCTCATTTTAAAAACGCCGGACCCTTGATCCTAGGAGGCACGACGGCTGCGAAAAGACAAGCTTTCCTGCGCTGCGCGGCCTTTTATCCCGTCTGGTATCTGAAGCTCTGGTTCGGGGCCCTCTTTTCCTTCTTCCGTCCCTATCCAAAATTCGAACCCGAGCTGGCTAGGCATCTGCGCTGGCTGGATCGTCACAGTAAAAAGCTGGCCCGCACCCTCTTTCACCAGATGATGAAGTACAGAGCGAAGATGGAATACAAGCAGCTCCTGCTCGGCCGCGTGGTGGACATCGGCATTGAACTGGCTGTCATGGGCCTTGTTGCCAGTCGCATCCAGGGTGAAATCTCGGAGGGCCGTGAACAGAACCTGTCCCGTGCCCGTTACTGGTTAAAAAGCCGACGCCTCGTTGTGAAACAGCTCTTTCACGCCATTCATCACAACGATGACCAACTTTGCAAGGATCTTGCAACCGGGCTCCTGAGAGATTCGCCTGGCCTGCCCACGCCTGCCAGGCTCACTCTGCAACCTTTGCCAAGGATTTTCGGCAAGGACCTCACACAGACTGTGTAGAAAAGGAGCTTAGTTATGCTGTGGGCCTTTATGATTATTGCGATGATTGTCAGCGTCCTGGTGGAGCTTGCATGCTTCTTCATCTTCAAAATTAAAAACTTCGCCCTCGTCCTCACACTGCAGTTCTTTGCCTCGCTCGGTGCCACGTATGCTCTGGCTTATCGCTTTGCCGGCAGTATGGAACAGGCGGGCATGGATAATATCCTACTCACCTGCGCGGCGGTCAGCTTTGCGATCGTTATCATCTTTGCTGTGATTCGCCATTACTTCGGCTCCTGGCATACACGAAAACCAGGCCCCGGCATGAAGGCGTAAACTGAAGGAAGCCAATGCGCGGAGTCACGGCTCCGCGCTGTTCTAATATTCATTCGGCCGTCTTTGATCCGCGAATTCCTCATGCTGCTCAGGCTGCCGCCGCGCATCGAATCTTTCGGTATTATCCGGCGGCATATTGCCGGTGGGAACGACACCCTGCCAGCCGAAGCGTTTAAAAATGGATTCCATCCAATCTGTAAAGCGTTTCATAAGCGTTCTCCTTCCAAAAAACCTGGACTCATCCTGCAAAATCCCGTCCATCACGCATCCATGCAAAGTTTTTTGTCGCCATCCGCCTACGCGCTGAAGCCGAATCGCAACACGTCGAAAGCGGAAACTTATTTTACGGAAAAATGCGCGATGAGGGATACGACGGATATATTTTCGCGGTGAATGCCTTTAGAAAGGTTCAGAAGCGTTGAAGGATAAATACATCACTTTATGAGGAGACGAGCATGTCTGTTTTCAAGAGAATCTGCACAGGCCTTATGATTTCCACTTTGAGCTTAACAGCCTATGCGGCCCAACCCGGTGAAACCCAGAACCCCGATCAAGTTCCTGCTGAAACCGAGGTGAATGTATCGGACACGCGCGAAGTGATCCAGGTCCTTTATGTGAGCAACACCTCGGAAATCAAAGTCGCGGATCTGGTGCGGGAAAGAAATCCTGGCGAGGCTCTGCAGAGCTATGCTGATGAACTGATTCGGGATCATGAAACTTTGATCAGCGCCCTGAAGGAACTGGCCAACGTGAAGAGTATCAGTCTCAAGGAAGGCGAGCTGGAGGAACCTGCACAACTCGTCGGTACGATGATGGATCAGCAGCTGCAAACTCTGGCTGCCAAGTCCCAGGAAGAGTTCCGTTCGGCTTTTCTTGAGACTTCCATCATGAACCACCAAAAGACTTTGGAGTTCTTTAGCCAGATCGAGCAGGGCAATAGCGATGACGCTCTGAAAGCCATCATCGCCGTCGCCCGCCAGGCTGTGGAAAAACACCTGGCCGACGCTCAGAAGCTGAAAGCCGAGGTTCAGCAGCCTGGTTCGGAACCCGCGCAACCTGCTGAATAATTGTCAGCAGTTCCTATAGGGTAACCCTACCCAGTGAAGAGCCCCATCAACTCTCGATGGGGCCGAATTTTTGGACCTCCTGTCGCGGCCCTGCCCGTTTCGGATCCACGACTCCTATCTGCGGACAGATCGGCAGCACAGGACAGGTCCCGCACTTCGGTCGAGATCCCGTGCAGATATGTTTGCCAAACGGCATGAGAAGGCGATTCACTTCAATCCATGTGTCCTTGGGAATTTTCTGTTCCAGAATCTTCAGTGTCTTTTCCGGTGTCGACGTCGCGACATAACCCCAGCGATTCATCACCCGATGCACATGAATGTCGACACCAATTTTGGGTTGTCCTCCCACGATGCCGAGCACGAGGTTGGCACATTTGGGACCGATCCCCGGAAGCGCGAGCAGCACCTTCTCTTCGCAGGGAAGAACGCCCCCATATTCAGTCCAGGCAATCTTTGCGATCTCCAGCATATTGCGGGCCTTCGTTCCTGCGAAGGTGGACTCCTGAATCAACCTCGTGACCTCATCCACACTAAGTTTCAGGAGCCGATCCGGAGTGGGCGCTTCAGCAAGAAGGCGTTCAGCCACGGGTATGGTGACTTCATCCAAAGTCCTTACCGAGATCATGCAGGCCAGGACCTGTTGAAAGCTTGTCGTCCATCCGCGTTCGGCCAACTCGAAGAGGGCAGCCTTCGGGAAGGATCTTATGGCTGTCTCGACCAGCTGCAGCGCATTCTTCAGGGAAAAACGGGCCGCTTTTTCAGACGGGCTAAGGGTTTGTTCGTGCATCGCATTTCCTGATTGCACCATAAATTTTTATGGATATTATGGGGTCTCCTTCGCTTGAACCCGAATGGAAAGAGGCAACCATGACAACACTCGTACTAAAAAATGGCCTGGCAAAAAAGGCTCTCTCCAACGCTGAATTCGTGCTGGGTGAGCACCCCATCAAAAGTGGGCGCTACTGGTATAAGGGTTACCAAAACTGTGACCTGATCATTCTGAAAAAAGACAAAGAAACCCATATCCAAACCTCGGGCGGTGTGCGTTTTAATATGGTTGTGCAGGAGCTGCCCAACGGCGAAGCCAAAGGTCGCGTGACGCTTTTGGGCTGGCTGAAGGAATCGCCGAATGCCCTGCGCATTGTGATGACCATCCTGGAAGATTATGGTCGGAATGTCGTCCGCCGTCGGCAGAAACGCCTGGAGCTTGAGGAAAAGGCCCGCGCCGAAGGCCTGGAAGGACCGCAGTTCCGCGAGCCTTTGGGAACGCATTTTTCGATTAAAATCGATGAGTCCAGGCTCGTGGACACGGACAAAATTGACGAGGAGGAATCCAATCGCAATTTTGAAACCGCTGTGAAAACGCATTGGTATCATCAGAACTTCGTTTCGTTTTGCAAAAAACTCGGCGTGAAGTGCTACTATCGCAGCGTACAACTATTACCCGATTCTCATCTCGTTGAGGTATGATCGACCGCAGGTGCGCCCTGATCCCAAGGATCTGAGGCAAGGCGCGAGCGGGAGGTCGGACGTGTCGGTATCAGTGTTAGTGAAGCTTACCCCGAGAGGACTTCAGTGTCCTCCCGGGGATTTTTATATAGACCCTTGGGAACCCGTCGACTGTGCCGTACTCACGCATGCGCACAGCGATCATGCCCGCACCGGCAGCCGTGTCTATCATGCGGTCCGGGATTCTCAACCCATCCTGGAACATCGCCTGGGCGATGAGGCCCATTTCATCTGGCATGAATATGGCGAGCGTTTTGCACTGGGTCCTGTGACGGTTTCCCTGCATCCCGCAGGGCATATTTTGGGGTCAGCTCAGGTGCGCATCGAATATGAAGGTACGGTCTGGGTTGTTACCGGCGACTATAAAACGCAGCCGGATCCGACCTGTCGTCCCTTTGAAGTGGTGCCCTGCGATGGACTGGTGACCGAAGCGACCTTTGGTCTCCCTATTTATGATTGGCCGGATACGGATGAGGTCGCGGCTGAAGTTTATGCCTGGTGGCAAAAAAATCGCGCCCTCGGTCGTAACAGTCTTCTGGGCTGCTATGCTCTTGGCAAGGCGCAAAGACTGCTCGCCGCCTTGGGCAAAATCAGTGATGAACCCATTTACACGCACACCGCGACCGAGAACATCGTGCAGATGTACCGCGACTTGGGAGTGACCCTGCCGCCGACGCTGCGGGTGCAGGAGGCGCCTAAAAAATTATCCGGGGCTCTGATCCTCGCTCCGCCTTCGTCCCTGGGCAGCCCCTGGGCACGACGCTTTGGAGATGCCGCTACCGGCTTCGCCTCGGGCTGGATGCAGATCCGCGGCAACCGACGTCGCCGTGGCTATGACAAGGGCTTTGTACTTTCGGATCATGCCGACTGGAAAGGCCTTCTGAGCACGATCGAAAATACCCGCGCACGCAAAGTTTTGGTGACCCACGGATATAGCGAGGAACTCGCGCGTTATCTTGCAGGGCAGGGCCTTGATGCGGAGCCTTTGGCCACTCACTTTCAGGGTGAGGGAGACGCCTGAATGCGCCGATTTCTAGCTCTTTTTCAGGATATTGACGCGACAACCAGCACTCTCGACAAGCGCGAGACGTTGGCTGCTTATTTTCGGGAAATTCCCGCATCCGATGCCATCTGGGCTCTTTATCTTCTGATGGGCCGCAAGCAAAAGCGTCTTGTGAATCGACGGATGATGCAGGATGCGCTCATGGAGATGACCGGCCATGCGCCCTGGATCTTTGAAGAATGCTATGCCGTCGTCGGAGACCTCGCGGAAACCATCGCGCTTCTTTTACCCCAGAAAGCCCCTGCCCATGATGATCAGTCGCTACAGGTCTGGATGGAGCAGCGCATTCCTGAATTGAGCGGCCAACGCCCACCCGAGCAGATCGAGATACTGAAACGCTGGTGGCGTCTGCATGATCGCGATGAAATCTTCATGATCAATAAGCTCATCACCGGCGGTTTTCGCGCGGGTGTCGCACGTCAGCTCATGATCAAAGCCCTGGCCGATGCCTTCGGTCAGGAGGAAACATACATAACCGAGCAGCTCACCGGGGACTGGCCGGTCACGGCGGACTTCATTGATTCTTTGCGTGAGCCTGTCACAGGTTCAGGACCGATTTTGAGTACGCGGCCCTATCCCTTTTATCTCGCGACCTCCGTGCAGGAAGCATCACGCGATGATATCGACCTTTCCCGTTATGCCGTGGAATGGAAGTGGGATGGCATACGCGCTCAGCTTGTGCGGCGTGGACCTCATGTGGCGCTTTGGTCACGGGGCGAGGAACTGATCAGTGAAAGTTTTCCGGAGATCATTCGTGCCGCTGCTGATCTTCCGGAAGACTGTGTGCTTGATGGTGAACTCCTTCTGCAAAAGGACGGAAAAATCCTGCCCTTTGCTGAACTGCAAAAACGCATCAGCCGCAAAAAATTAAGTGAAAAGATTCTGGCGTCGCATCCGGCCATCTTTCTGGCCTTTGACTGTCTCGAACGATCAGGAGTTGATCTCAGAGCTGAAGCGCAGAGCGTGCGTCGTGAGCATATGGAAACCATCTTAAAGGGACAGCATGAAACCTTGCCCGTCTCGCCCCTTTTAAAGGCCGACACCTGGGAAGAAGCCGCTGCACTGCGGCGCGAAGCCGAGGATCGCGGTGGGGAAGGGCTCATGCTGAAAAGCTGGGACGGCCCTTATAAACAGGGCCGCAAGCGCGGCGACTGGTGGAAGTGGAAGGTCGATCCCATGACCCTCGATAGCGTCCTCGTTTACGCGCAGGCCGGTCATGGGCGGCGGGCCACGCTGTTCACCGATTATACTTTCGCACTGTGGAAGGACGGAGCCTTGGTGCCTTTCGCCAAGGCCTATTCAGGATTAACCGATGCGGAGATTCAGGAACTGGATGCCTGGATTCGGCGTCATACTTTGGAACGTTTTGGACCGGTACGATCCGTGAGTCCGGAACGGGTTTTCGAGATCGCATTTGAAGGCATTGGAGTTTCCAGTCGCCATAAATCCGGTCTCGCCGTGCGTTTTCCCCGAATTCTGCGGGAAAGGCCTGATAAAAAGCCCGAGGAAGCGGATACGGTCGAACGAGCCCGGGAGTTGATTGATGGCCGGACGCAAGACCTCTCCCTCTCCTGAGCCGCGGCTTTGGACCGAGAGCGAAGGGGAACAATGGCGGGAACAGTGGTTTCAGGCGCAGGGCTGGAAACCCTTGCCGCATCAGGAGCAGTGCTGGGATGCGATCAGCAAGGGCGAGCATGGGCTTTTGGAACTGCCGACCGGCAGTGGGAAAACCTATGCGGTGCTCTTCGGTTTTTTGCCGAAGCTCGGCGATGGTCGACGGGGTTTGCGGCTCCTTTATATTTCCCCGCTTAAAGCTCTCGCTCGTGATGTTGAGCAGGCTCTGCATAAACCCTGCGTGGACCTTGGTCTTCATTTAAGGGTCGAAACGCGAACCGGCGACACGACGGCGAAGCAAAGACGCCAGCAAAAATCCATGCTGCCGGAAATTCTTATTACCACGCCCGAATCTCTCGCTCTTCTTCTGACCCAGGATAATGCGGCTTCACTCTTTGGAGAACTGCAGGGCATCATCATTGATGAATGGCATGAGCTTTTGACGAGCAAACGCGGATCACTGCTCGAACTCTCACTCAGCCGCGTTCGCAGTCTTTGTCCCCAAGCGCAAACCTGGGCCCTGAGCGCGACTCTTCCCAATCACGAAGAGGCGGCACTGGCCGCCTGTGGCATGGGATCGCAGCCTTTGATTCTGGCCGGCCTGCCGCCGCGCACGATTCAGATTCACACTCTTCTGCCGCGCACGGAGGATCGTCTGCCGGGGACGGGACACCTGGGTCTGCGCATGCTGCCCGAGGTCGCTGACTATCTTGATCCCGCTTTTTCCACGCTTATCTTCACCAACACCCGTTCGCAGGCCGAGCGCTGGCATGAAGGCCTTCTGATGATAAGGCCGGAATGGGAACCGCGCATCGCCTTGCATCATGGGTCTCTCGATTCGAAAACGCGGGAGCAGGTCGAGCATGGAGTCAAGGAAGGCTCGATCCGCTTTGTGGTGTGCACCTCCTCGCTGGATCTGGGCGTGGATTTTCCGGAAGTCGATCGCGTCGTGCAGATCGGTTCGCCGAAATCCATCAGCCGGCTCATTCAAAGAGCGGGCCGATCGGCTCATGCCCCGGGCAAGGATTCGGAACTTCTTTTGGTGCCCACGCATAATCTTGAACTTATGGAGTTCGCCGCCTGTCGCCGGGCTTTGAATGCCGGATTCATCGAGCCGCGCAAACCCCGCGAGCAGCCGCTCGATGTGCTTGTGCAGCACCTCGTGAGCTGCGCCATGGGTGGGGGATTTCAGGCCGATGGGCTTTATGAAGAAGTGAAGATGGCCTATGCTTTCCGTGCTCTGAGCCGCGAGGATTTTGATTGGGTCCTGCGCTTTGTGGTGGAAGGCGGCGATGTTCTGAAAGCCTATCCTCAGTATTGCCGCGTTGTGCTGGAAGATGGGACATTCGTGGTCAAGGATCGCCGCATCATGCAGCGGCATCGACAGAATATAGGCACCATACTCTCCGATTCCAGCATGACGGTTAAAATGGGTCGGCGTCCTTTGGGCTCCATCGAGGAAGGCTTTGCCGCGCGCCTGCGGAAGGGCGATCGCTTTCTTTATGCCGGCCGCTGGATGGAGGTCGTCAGCATCGCGGATTCCACTGTCTATACGCGCCTCAGCAAAAAAGCCGGCGAAGGGCTTATTCCCAGCTGGTTTGGGCAGCGTCTCCCCTGGTCGCCTTTACTAAGCGGCTTCATGCGCGAGGTCGTGGATGATCTGGCCTCGCCCGAGGATATCAGTCATGACCCTGAACTCAAGGCTTTGAGTGCCGTGCGCGACGTGCAAAAAAGAATTTCCATCTGGCCCTATACGCGGGAAATCCTCGCCGAAGTCACGACCAGCCGGGAAGGTCAGCATCTTTTTCTTTTTCCGTTTGAAGGCCAGGCGGTGCATGAAAGCCTCGGCATGTTGATTGTCTATCGCATGAGCCGCCTTGTTTCGGCGACTTTTTCTTTGGCCAGCAATGATTATGGTCTGGAAATCGTCAGCTCGCTGCCGATCTCCTGGGAGCGGGATCTGGGTCAGGGACTTTTGAGTCCCGAGGGCATGTATCAGGATCTGGAAGCCGCCCTGAATCATACAGAACTTGCGCGACGCAAATTCCGCGGCATCGCCCGAATCGCGGGACTCGTTCATCAGAACCTTCCAGGACGGAAGCACAGCCAAAGGCAGCTGCAGAGCAGCAGCGGTTTGCTTTTTGATGTCCTCAGGCGCTTTGATCCCGGAAACCTTCTGGTGCAAGAGGCCGAACAGGAGGTGATGGAGGAACAGTTCAATTGTCTGGGACTTTATGATTTCCTGCAGAAGATGACGAGTACACCGCTGCATTTTCAAGACACACGCACCTTCTCACCGCTGGCCTTGCCTCTCTATAGGGAGCGGGTCAGCGCGCAGATTTCCTCGGAGCACCTGGCCGAACGGATCGAAAGGATCAAGAATTCATGGACACAGTCGAGCGGGAAATCCAGGGCGAAATCTTCGCGTTCCTCTCCGAAAAAGCCGTCCACTGGCCAAAACGCCGAACTCTGATGGTGGCTGATCTGCACTGGGGCAAGGCCGAGATTTTTCAGAAGGCCGGCATTCCTGTCAGCAGCGCGATTTTGCATGAGGATCTGCAAAAGCTCAAAGGCGTCGTGGATCGTCTTGATATCAAGCGTCTCATTTTACTTGGGGACCTCATGCATGGAAAGGAAGGCCTGACGGCCGAGGTCCAGGAAACGGTCACACGCTGGCGGCAGTCGATCGCCTGCGACATCCTATTTATCAAGGGCAATCACGATCGGCATCTGATCCTTCCCGAGGCCTGGGGCATGCAGATGGTCACCGAACCCTATGAAGATGGACTCTTTCTTTTCAGTCATCATCCGGAAACAAGGCCGAAGTCCTTCACCTTCTGCGGACATCTGCATCCTGTCGTCCACGTGGGTTCCCGCAAAGATCGCCTGCGCCTTCCCTGTTTTTGGATACAAGCGGACAGCTGCGTCCTGCCTTCCTTCGGTACTTTCACCGGGGGCGCTCCCATTCGTCCGGGGTGTCGCGATAGTGTCCTGGCCATAGCGGAGAAAGCGGTATTTTCCCTCCAGTGATCGAATTGCTACCGAAAGATATGGATTCTTCTGCAAGGTATTAGCCATTTTGGTCGAAAAGACTGATAGAGGCAGAACCTTGGTGAAATCGATTGTTTCAGTGAAATTCATTCTCTCATGCATCCTTGCATGCTGGATCGCTATGCCTGCACGGGCGGATTCCGATCCGGCCCTGGCCGAGATGGAAGAGGTGGACGACCTGCTCTACAGCAATCCTGTTCAGGCCATCGGTGTTTATCAAAAAATTTTCGATAAGACCTCGCCGGAAAAAAATCTGAAGCTTTGGCTGCGGGCCGCGACGAAACTAAATTCCTCCTACTTCCATATCGGCGATCTCACGCAGGTGCCCATCATCCTCTCCAGGACTTTGGATAAGGCCGCGGCCGCCCAGGATAGCGAATCTCATGCCCAGCTCCTGATCCAGCAGCATGCCTTCCTATTCAGCAAAGGCGATTTCAAAGGCGCCCAGGCGGCTTTGGAACAGGCGGATCGCATCGCAAGGGAAACGAAGCTGCCCAACTCGATCGCCCAGGTTATGATGTACCAGGCGCGCGAGGCTCATCGTCAGGGTCACAGTGATGAAGCGCTGGAACTCCTGCATCAGGCCATGGTCGTTCTGAAGGATGCGCCCCATAGCACGCGATACTATGCGATGATGAACAACATCGCCTTTTTCCTTTACGATCTGAATGGCCAGCGCATCGAGGAATCCTTGAAGATCTATGCCGAGATCACCGAATACTTTGATCAGCATAAGCTTCATTATCTCGGGGCCATTGCCTATGAGAACTATGCGAGCTTTCTCGGCAAGACCGATCAGCTGGAGAAAGCCCTGGATTCCTATCGGCGCTCCATCCGCCATTCGGAAGCCATTCAGGACGAATATGGAATCGCCAGCTCCAACCAGGGTCTTGGTCTTATCTTTCAAAAAAAGGGCCAGCACAAAGAGGCCCTGCATCATCTGCGGAATGCCCGCCCGATCTTTGCCAAATTCGACGATCAAAGTGGTCTGGCCAACATTGACCTGGCCACGGCTCAGAGTCTCTTGCAATTGGGCCTGACGGAAGAGGCTTTGCATCAGCTGCTGAAATGGAAACCCTATTTTGAACAGAGGAGCCGCCCCGATGCGCTGGCGGAGTTCACTCAGGTTGAAGCTGCGATTCATGAAAAAATGGATCATCCCGTGGAGGCGCTGCGGGCCTATAAAAAACTCAGCGAGCTGCAGGCGAGTATCTTCGACAGCAAAAAGCAGGAGCTGGCCAATCGCTACTATACTGAGTTCGAAGTCGAGAGGCGCAATCAGGAAAACCTGAAGCTGGAGCATCAAAACCGCCTGCAATCGGTCACCATTGAGAACCAGGAGAAGCTGGCCCTGCGCACGAGGCTGGCTTTGGCTGCAGCGGTCGTGGCGCTTGCGGTGCTGGCCTACAGCTTTCGACGAACCCAGTTGAGCCGCCGCAAAATCGAAGGTCTGCAGCGTTATATCGAAACCAACGTTCTGCAGCGCTTTTTGCCGCCTGAACTGGTCCAGGAGATACTGACGGGAAAATCCCGTCTGGATGATCGCACCAAAACGGAAACGGTGACCGTGCTCTTTGCTGATCTTTGTCAGTTCACGCGGGCCACGGACAGACTCGGTCCCGAGACCATCTCGCATATCCTGAACGATTTCTTCATCAATATGAGCGACGTGATCTTTGCTGAGCGTGGCACCATCGATAAATTCATCGGTGACGCCATCATGGTGATCTTTGGAGCCCCCAGTCCGCTTCCTCCTGAAGAGCAGGCCCTGGCTGCTGTCCGCTGTGCGCGCAAGATGCAGGACAAACTGCTGGAACTCAACAAGGCCTGGGAGCTGAGCGAAGGTCAGCATTTTGAAATGCGGATCGGCATCCATCAGGGCCAGGCCGTGGTCGGAACCTTCGGCGGCAGCAGGCGCTCTGATTATACCGTTGTCGGCACCACCGTGAATATCGCGGCGCGGGTCGAGAACATAGCCGATCCGAATTCGATTCTGGTGACCGAAGCCATCATCCGCTTTCTGCATCCTGCGGAATTTTCGCAGCGTGGTCATTTCCGTCTTCGTGGTCTGGACGTGGATGTTCCCCTTTTCCGTATCGAGCAGGATCAAAAATCCCCAGCGAATATCGAAGCCGCTTCGTAGCGAAATCCCTTTGAATTGAGAGTGAAAGTCAATGACGAACGCCTGGTGAATGCGCTTTGTCGATTCCACCAAAACAGAAATTCGTTGACGCCTTGCTGCCTGGCTCGTATACCGAAGCTGTTAGCACTGAATTTTTCACAAGGAGGTGCTTTATGCTAAGGCACTTTATGATACCCACCGGAGTCATGAGTGGGCTCATCGTCTCCGCAACACTCTGGGCTAACCCTACCGATCGCATCGCTCCTGCCACACTCACTTTTCTCGA
>NZ_DASTAT010000066.1 GCF_035712445.1 Oligoflexus sp.
TCCAGAAAGGGTGAATAGGGTCCGTGGATATTAAGAGACGAATCTATCGTGCAAATACCCTGGTCTATGTTTTCAAGCAGTGTGCGCATGGACTGCGACTGCTCTTTCACAAGGTTCATCGTGTCCTGCAGTTTGATCGAATCCAGCGCGCTCGCCACATGAATGGCAACGGCCTCGATGAAGCTCTTCACTGGCGAGGACTCGAAATCCGGTTCGAAACACACGATCATCGCCATGATGGATTCATCATAGTGGTTGCGGACAGGGATATGAGTCCGCTTCTGCAGCTCGTCCAGAAGGCAGGTGTCGCTCAGAAGCTCCCCTTCGGCACTGACCAGGATGAAACGATTGTCAACGCTTTCACCACGAACCAGCGTGCGCAGGGAGACCCAGAATTCATGCGGCAGCGGCGCATCGGAATATGCGCCCAGGCCATCCGCCAGAGCCGTCCTGAGGCGCGGCAGGGAGGAACTCACCGCCATACGGCGACCGTGCTCGATAATGGACAGCATGGTGTGTGAGCTGAGTTCCAGCGACGTGATCATTCGGTTGAAGTCATTGGTGAGCTGCGAAACTTCATCCTGACCCCTGCGCTCGGGGACGCGCGAGAAGCTCCCCAAAGCGACCTTCCTGCTGGCGTTGGCCAGCAGCATGATAGGCGTGATGATGGATTTTTGAAGGAAGATCAGGATAAAGAACGCGATCGCCAGGCTGACGATGATCAGGATGATGCCGCGGGATATCGTGGTTTCGCCGCGATCCGATGTCTGGCGAATTTCATGAATGTAGTAGGAATGGATTTCATCGCGAAAGCCATGAATGCGCTGGAAATTTTCCTCCTGAATCGCGAAGTGGCTCTTGATCTGGGCATTCTCGCCGGAAAAGCTGATTTCCTTGGCAATCACGCGACGCGTGAGGTCTTCCGCGCTTTGGCGGTAGGACTTGAATTGGGTCAGGATGGGAGCGGCCCGGGACGTGAGCTTAGGATCCAGGCTCTCCACTCTTTGAAGGAGGGCCTGGATCTCTTCGCCGATCAGATGGGCATCATCAATTGCATAGACATCATTGGTCGCTACCGCAGCCTGGAGCGATTCCTGATAGTCTTTCAGTCGGGCCAGGGATTGGTCCAGGATCTGGAGGATGGGAAAGGTTTTGCTTTCCGAACTATGCAGGAGCTCCAGACTCTCCTTGGTCAGGATAAAGTGGGAAGTAAACATCACCCCGAAAAGGGTCATGATCAAACCAACAGCCAGAAAGCTGCGATGCTTGATGCTGCTCAACTTGCTTCCCAACATGATCCATCCTTCAGCTGATGCTTATTGGCGACTCGCCTGCTCTTTTCTTTGCGCGCAGTCGGCTTCAGCGATCTGAGCCGTGTAGTCGGCATAGTAGGAAATTTTCATATCCAAGGCCAAGGCGGCCACGGTCACATCACAGGTGCTGACGACGGCTTCGGTGGCGCACAGTTGATCCGCCGTATAGGTGCCGGGAAGTTCTTCATTGTTGCAGACTACGGTTTCAAAAGCAGCAAGCTGATCCGCATTCACTTGATTGACTTCCGCGCAGGCGACAAGGTTCATTCCGTTCATAGGAATCGTGGTGATGCACTTGCCTTTCAAACCGGCGGCTGTGGCGGCGGCTGTGTCACTGTCGCTATCGCTACCACCGCAGCTTGCAAGAAAACCGGCAAAAATAAAGGAGAAGAGAGCAGCATTCATTTTCATAGGCATTCCTTTTCGCAATCAAGCGTCCATAGTGAAGCCCCTATCGGTGATTTCGTGAGTGAGATAAGTGCCTTCGCTTCGCGAAGCGTGAGAGTGAGTGTTCAACAACAGCCGCTTTTTGCGAGTTTCATTGGAATAAAAAAAAGGCCCTTCCGGGATGGAATTCCGGAAGGGCCGTCTGCCTTAAAAGTAAATTTGCGAGGGCTTCAGAAAACGAAGTCGATCGCGAAATTCGCAAGACTGATCGTGCTGCCGCGCTTCAAACCAAAAAGACCTTCACCGATCGTGCCTTTGGCGGGAGAATTCACCCGCTCCAGCTCCGCTTTCAGAACCGTGGTGGAACTCCACTGGTAGTTCAGGCCAAGGTTGATGGTCATCTGCTGGGATTCCGTGCGATAGAACTTGCGGAAACCATCGGTGCCCTGAGCGCGAATGGCCTGCCGCGCCAAAGGTTTTTGAGCGTCGGGAATATCCGGATTATTGGTAATCAGTGTTTCCGCCATCTTTTCCACATTATTGGCGTCCAGATTAAACGTGCGCTTGGCCGCTGCGACCGTCACGCGAGGCATCCAGTTTCCCATGGGCACGCCGATCAACGCGTAACTTCCTGTGACATTCTGCGAAGAGTCCTCCATCGGATACAGAAAACCCTCGAAGTTATAGGTGTTCACAGTGTTGTTGCTGTATTCAGCCATCAGGAAAAGATGGGGGAATTCAGCCTTGATGCCAAGAACCGTATCATAGCCATTGTAGTCCAGGTGATTGACCATGGTGAAACGCATGTCCATACCCGCCTGGTTCACGATCTGATAAAGATCCTGGGTGCTGTTGCCGCGGAAGGTGTGGTAGGCACCTGATATCAGAATATTCTCGTATTCGAGCTGCAGGATATTGAAGAAGATTTGCGCTTCGTTTTCAACGTCCGATGTGTTGTCGTAAGGACCTTTATTGTTATAGCTGCCGTAGCCCAACCTTGGCCTTATCGTCCAACTGCCGATATTCCAGTTGTAATAAACGCTCCCGCCTTCGATGGTGTCGCCATTACGTGTGATCCCGACGACTTCACTGGGCGGGCGTATATAGGGGAAGGTGAAGCCCACGTAGCGTTCTTCGGAGATCATCCACATGGGGGCCTGCAGAAGGCCGACCGTCACATGAAGGTTATTCACGGGTTCCGCCCGCAGCGAGAGGAGCGAGAGCCGCTGGGTGAAATATTTATGGAAACCATTGGTCTGATTCGCGCCTTCGGCATAGAACTGGGCCGTCAGGTGCATCTTCCCCTTCATCAAAGGGGCATCAATATTAAGACCAAAACGGGTGTCGCGGGTGAAGGACCCTGGTTTTCCCACGCCCCAGTATTTGTTGGTCTTGCTCGACTTATAGCTCATGACGGTCGGATCGAATTCCTCGCCGCCCTCCGATGTCAGCATCTGGGTGTATCCCACGGTGCCAAAACCTCGAATGGAGAGTTTATCTTCGGCGCTGGCCGCGGCGCTCACGGAGAGGCCGAAAGCCAAATAGAGAAGCGTGCGCATATGTTTCCCCGTATTCTGATTTAATTTATGTCTCACTCGATGCATCACTCGATCACCAGTATGACTTTGACTTCGGCTGGGACTGTCTTTTGATTGGTGTATCCAAGCGTGCCTTTGTTCGTGGAAATAAACTTAACCATCGCTTCAGGCGTATCCATATTCGCAACGGGGGGCTTGGCCTTGCCCGTGAAGAGCAGGCGCGCCCAATACTGCTGATACTGAAGAGGGTTTTTCTTCAGGACTTTCGAATGAAAATCCAGGGCCAGGGGCGTGTCCTCCTTGAAGTCGATCGGAGTCACTTCGATGTCATTGATGGTGGACGATCGGCCGAGATAGAGCCTCGCCACATCATCTTCCGTTATTTGCGTCAGCTTTGAGTCGGCGCTGACCACGATCGAAATGGGATCTGCGTGCACGGCAGTCGCGAGAAGACTCGGCAATAATAAGCCCCAAACAAGCTTTCGCAAGTTTGCCCTCCAATGTCTCAAGAATTTTTCAAATTATAGCACAGGGTGTTCGTCTGCGAGCCTTTATTCCGTGGTGTTTCGGAGCTTTGTGTTGTTTTTCGTAATGCGAAAAAACAGCCGGAATACTCCGGCGTCTTTTTTCAGGAGCTATGAGAGGCGGGTCTTTTTTCGTCGAGCAGCTGTTTGATGCGCTGCAATTCCTGATCGGCCAGGGAGCGAATCACCTGGCGGGAAAGGTAGGTCTTGATTTCAAGCGATTCGTTCTGATCCGAGAGTCGCGCCCGCACATGGGTCATGAGACCATCACCTATGGGTTCAAGTTCCAAATTCCAAAGGAGGTAGCCCGCCGTGATCGGAAATATTTTGCGACTGCTTTCATGCAGCATGGGATCGCCTTCATCCAGCATGCTGCGCAAGTCCTCGATCGGCCGATCGATGATGATGGACCTTTCGATGGCATGGGGTGCATGCAGCGGCCTGCGATGCAAGGCCCGATAGAGCGGACAGTAACCCGTGAGCCCACGCACGATCATAGCCATACCCGCTGCTTTTTGCAGATGATGCGGTATGGAAGAACGCCGGGAGAAACCATTCACGAATGCCAGGGAACCCAAAGCTATCGACGCCAGACGTTCATGATGCGAGAGGTTGGGTTGCATAAACACGCCTCCATACTGAATCGTTAGGGAACCTATCCTTTAGAGCTGACGCGCGGCATCCCGCAGAGCCGTCCGAATGCCTTCTTCCAAAGTTGGATGATAGAACGGCAGCTCCAGCATCTCGGATACGGTCAACTGCCGGTCAACAGCCAGAGCGAGAAGATGCGCGAGGTGCTCGGCTCCTGGCGCCAGGATATCGGCTCCGAGCAGCTGCCCTTCAGGCGCCGCAACGTGAAGATGCACGGCACCCTGATTCTCGCCCATGATTTTCGCGCGTCCTTGATCGTCATAGGACGCCTTGCCGATGATGGTCCTGCCGCTTTCGGCCTCACGTTTTCCCACCGCTGCAATTCCTGGATGCGTGAACACAACCGCCAGCGGCGTTCGCCTCGCCATGGGAATGGGTACCTCATGAGAGGCGTTGTAGCCGGCAATTCGGCCTTCGTCGGATGCCTCATGAAGGAGCGGATTGGTCTTATCGACGTCGCCGGCAAGATAAATGGATAGACCCCGAAATGAAAGGGTCGCCTCATCCCTAATGGGCAAACCATCCTCGCCTTTTTCGCAACCTGTCTGCTCAAGGTCCAGATCGTCAAGATTCGGCTGACGACCCATGGCGGCCAGGACCGCATCCACGCGCTGCACCTTGTTTCCGAAGTTGATCTCCAACTGTTCACCCTGGTCGCGGATGGTCACATCATCACCTCGGTTGATTTTCATATCGCGCTGGAAAATGTCATAAGCCTGTTCATTCAACTGCGATCCGGCGAGGCCGCCAAGTGTTTTATTGCGATCATAGCCGTGAACATCGAGGCCCAGATGCGCCAGCGCCTGACCCAGCTCAAGTCCAATAGGACCAAGGCCGACCACGGCCCATTTTTGCGGAAGGCTTTTCCACTCGAAGAAATCGTCGGTCGTGACGATCTTGGGATGATTGCGCGGCCAGGACGCGGGAATCACCGGGCGGCTTCCGGTCGCGATGATAATGCTTTTCGCTTCGAGCTGATGTTTGCCGTCCACCGAGAGGGACTGAGGGCCGGTAAAGCGAGCATGCCCCTGAAGAAAGTGTTCGCTCGACGCCTTAATATCCCGAACAATCGGCTCGACAAAATAATCCCGGTACCGGCGCACATCTTCCATCACGCGGCTCAGCTGAACGCGGCCATTTTCAGGCATAATCCCTTTCTTTTCCAAAAGCCGGGCACGGTGGACATCATGAGCCACCTGGATAAAGACCTTGGAGGGCATGCAGCCCACCCGTGCACAGGTCGTCCCGAGCGGCCCAGGGTCGATCATCAGAACGCTTTTCGTATGACGCTTGACCTCTTTTAAAGCCGCCAGTCCCGCTGTGCCCGCTCCCAAAATCACGACATCGAACTTTTTCTGCATATCGAAACCTCCAAGCGCATGAACGGAACAAACAAGGTCGCTTGACCATTGATTTGTGTATGCAAAATGACAGCCAGAGCTTCGTTGCAATCAGCCAGTGCCCATGATAGACAGGCTGCGATTGGCAGGCTTAAGAGGACCACTGTATGACCCTGATTCTTGATGACCTGGTAGTGACCCAGGATGGCACGATAACTCTGCGTCATCCTGATTATGATGAGGACTTTCACTCCATCAAGGGGGCCCGTTTCGAGGCCGATAGCCTTTATATGGAGGCCAGCGGCTTTCGCTCGCATCTTCAGACGATTACGTCGGCGGAGACCCTCGGTGTTTTGGATGTGGGGCTGGGACTGGGATACAATGCACTGATGACCATGGAATGCTGGATGCTGGGACAAGGGGCTCAGGATCTGGATCTTATCAGCCTCGAACATACGCCGGAGCTGGTCCGATCGCTTGCCGACCCCGCCTGCGCGTGGAAAGAGGGCTGGCCCGAGACCTGGAAGAGCTGGTCGCAAAGCCTGCAAAAAAAGACTGATGAGGAGGTTTGGACGGCCGTGTTCCAGCATCCCCTTAGTGGAAAAACTTTACGATGGCGGGTCCTGGTCGGTGACGCGCGTGACGCGAATCTTTCCCCCTGGACGTTTCATTACATCTGGCAGGATGCGTTCTCGCCCAAAAAGAATCCAGAGCTTTGGTCGGTGGAATGGTTTGAAAAGCTGCGGGCAGTCAGTGATCCCGCCGTTCAGCTCGTGACCTATTCGGTCGCGCGTCTTGTGCGGGATCATCTGGAAGCCGCATCATGGACCCAGGAGCGCGTGAAAACGCCCCAGGCCCAAAGCGGAGAAGGAACGGGAAAAAGACAGTGGCTGCTGGCGCGGCTTAAAACCACTTGAAAAGGCGCTGGGCAATCACCGCGCAGACGATCGTGTAAACTCCGAGCACGGCGATTTCAGGGCCGAGATCAGTAAGCGCCAGACCTTCCAAAGCGATTTTACGCAGACCATCGTTGAGGGCTGTCAGCGGCAGATAAGCGGTCGCTTCACGAAGCCAATCCGGAAAATTATTCTTCGAAAAGAAAACCCCTGACAGCATCATCATCGGCAGCGAAATCAAGTTGGTCAGACCCGATATCATCGGCACGCTGCGTGTGCGCGAGGCACAAAGGAGCGCGAGGGACGTGAAGGCGGCCGCACCGAGGATCGCGAACAGGACGTATTGGAAGAAGTTTCCATAAAGCCGGAAATGAAAGATCAGATAACCGGCGATCATCACGGCCGAGAATTCAGCGGCCAGGATAATCAGACGGCCGAAGATATGCGAGACGATGAATTCATACGAGCGCATCGGCGTCGCAAGATAACGCTTCAGGAGGTTTTCCTTCCGGTTGCTGACTATGGTCATGCCCACACCGAAAAGGCTGGAAGTCATGATGCTGAGTCCCAAAAGACCTGGGATCAGAAAGTCGACGTAACGCCCACCCTCGGCCTGGATATTGGTCGATTCCTGGGGAACGGGATCCATGCGCCCGCCCTGATTCTGCACCACATCATTGACGAAGTTGCGCGCCCTCATCGCCTCGGGATTGTTTTGATCCAGACGGTAAACGGCTTTATTTTGCGCGTCAAACTGCAGAATCATCGAAATCTCGCCGCGTTTGATGCGGGTCTCCAGTTCCGCAAGGTCCGCCTCGCGCAATTTAATCTGGGGATTCTCCGTGAGCGCCTTATGCGTTTTCTCGCTGAGTTCGGAAACGCTGGCCGGTGCCAGCCAACCGACGCCATAGGATTCCGGCCGCGGTTTCGAGAAGGCAAAACCGAGCACGACCATCCACAGGACGGGCATGAACATCACCCAGAAAAACGCGGACGGTTCCCGGCGGAATTCCCGCCAACGACATTTGATCTGCTGCCAAAGGCTGCGACTAAGCATCCCGAATGCTCCTTCCCGTCAATTTAATAAAGACATCTTCCAGCGTGGAACGGCGCATTTCGAGCTGCGCGAGCTTCAAATTCTGTTGATCCGAGGCGCGGCTGAGTTCGGTGATGGTGGCGACCGGATCGCGGGCCACAAGTTCAAAGCCCTGGTCGATCACCGCAGCCTCTTTCAGCCAGGGAAGATGCGGCTGCAGGCGTTCTCTTACCGTAAGGGGATCGAGACCAAGATAACGGAAGCAGACGACCTGTTCACCGCAGACCTTGTGAATCAATTCCGTCGGCGTTCCTTCGGCGATGATGCGACCATGATCGACCACGGCCACGCGATCGGCGAGTTTTTCAGCCTCGTCCATGTAATGCGTGGTCAGAAGAATGCCGCGATCACGGCCCTTGTGTTTCTGCAGAAGATCCCAGATCATGCGGCGCGATTGGGGATCAAGTCCGGTCGTGGGTTCATCCAAAAAAAGAAGGCGGGGCTCATTGATCAGACTGCAAGCCAGATAGGCCCGCTGTTTCTGTCCGCCCGAGAGATGCTCAAGACGAACATCAGCCTTGTCGCTGAGTTCGACCATGGCGATCGCTTCGTCGGGCTTCAAACTTTTATGAAAAAAGCTCGCGAAAAGTTCGAGGGTTTCCTTCACAGTCAATTTCTTGTAAAGCTGCGTTTCCTGCAGCATCACGCCCACGTTCTGCATGATCTCCTGGCGATGCGTGCGCAGGGATTGACCGAATATCCTGATTTCACCGGCGTCCGGCGATTGCAGACCTTCCAGCATTTCAACGGTCGTGGTTTTGCCAGCGCCATTGGGTCCGAGAAGCGCCAGACATTCTCCGGCTTTTACGCTTATTGTGATATCATCGACAGCAGTCAGCTTGCCAAACTTCTTCTGCAGGTGCTGTGCGGTGAGAAGGGGTTCCATCCGCGTCTCCCAGGTGTTAAAACGGGGATTGTAATGGGCGGCGCCTATGAAAACAAGCGGCAGTACAGAGTCGCACTGGACTTGAAGGAAAGAAACTATGCAAAAACCAGCAGACGTCATCATCGCAGGCGCAGGGCTGGCCGGTCTTCTGACGCTATGTGAACTGAGCCGCCGTCATCCCGATTGGACCTTCGCCCTGGTTGAACGCGAGCCCTGGATCGGTGGCCGCTTAAGGCTTTCGTCACGCGAACATGGCAGCTGGAGCTGTGGACTTCATGCGATGGGCGCTGAACTTTTCGATTATGTGCAGAGTGTCTTGCAAAGCAGCGCTGCGGAGATTTTGCAGGCTTTTCATCCACGCTCCGGTTTTGGAGTTCTGGCTGCGCAAAAAATAACGACAGCCCAAGGCACTTCCATCCTGGCCCCTGATGTCGCCAAAGCCGTGGGCGGCACGGCTGCCACGCGGGATTGGGCCATGCTCCTTGAGCTGATGGAAAAGGAAGCGGCAACCGAGCAGGAACATGCCCAGGCTTTCAATCAGGTCTGGAAGGGCGATAAAAAAAGTGCAGCTCTGATCGTGCTCGAACATCTGGCCCATCTTTGGGGTGTGCCTGAACTGTCTCCCGCGTCCGCGCAAGTCCTTGCTGCTCGTGCTCTGCAAAGCGCCAAGGGACAATGGACAGGACCCTGGGATCGGCTGTTCGAACCCCTTATTGCCGACCTCAGGTCGCAGGACCGCCTGACCCTTCACACCCGCGCGCAGATCATGGCCGCCCGCCGTGAGGATGATGTCTGGCAGCTGGCCACCACGGTCGGACCGATCCGCGGCGACCGCCTTGTCGTGGCGCAGAGTCCCTGGGAAGCTACGCCCTGGTTGCCCAAGGATGTGTGGCCCAGCAAACTTTTGAATATCGCGAGCAAGACCAAGCCCGTAAGTCTTGTCATTTTGTCACAGCATCGCACCGATGATAAGGCCGATTTGCCGCAGACTCTGATGATTCCCGCGGAAGAGGTGCAGGTGCAGATTGATGCGCAGCAGATCTGCTACCAGGCCACGCTTAATTTCGAACTCACCGTCCAGGCCCCGGCTGTTGTGAAGGCGGTGAAACGCTTGAAAAGGGCTCGTAAAAAGCTCGAAACGGTGATGCCCGAGCTGAAATCGGAAGGTGAGCACATTGCGCTCCTGCCCGTAGCCTGGGCGCAGACCGTGGCTCCAGCCGAGCAGCGTTGGCTGGAAAAAATGGATGGCGCGAATGTTCAACGCAGCCATCTTGGATATTGTGGCGATGCCTATGGGGCGGAGGCGGACAGCGATCGCAATCTGATGGCATCGGTCAAGGCTGTGTGCGAGGCCATGAGCTGATTCCCCTTCCAGACAAGGCGATGCGATGACGATCTTGCTTGTCATCAGACAGGGCATCGCCTATAGTCCCCGCGTTCGAACCACCCACGTTACAATCTTTCACTAAGGTGCCTCTCATGACCGCGCACATCATCGACGGCAAAGTGATTGCTCAGAACATCAAGAACGAATTGAAGCAGAAAATTACGGCAATTCAGGCTGCAGGCAAGCGTCCGCCCTGTCTTGCCGTGATGCTGGTCGGCAATGATCCCGCCAGCGAAGTGTATGTGGGCCATAAGAAAAAAGCCTGCGCGGAAGTCGGCATTGAAAGTCGTTCGGTGACGCTGCCGGCCGACGTCAGCCAGGAAACATTGAGTGAACACCTGCGTAAATTGAATGCCGATCCGAATGTCGACGGCATTCTTCTGCAGCTGCCTCTTCCTAAGCATTTGAAAAGCGATGAGGCCATCGACCTGATTTCTCCGGAAAAGGATGTCGATGGACTGACGCCTTACAGCCAGGGTCTATTGAACTGGAAGCGACCGGGACTTACATCCTGCACGCCGCTGGGCATTATGGAACTGATCAATTCCACCGGCGTGGATCTGAGAGGCAAGCGTGCGGTTGTGATCGGCCGCAGCGTGCTCGTCGGTTTGCCCGTTGCTGTTTTGCTCGGTAACGCCGGCGCCACGGTCACCAGCATCAACTCCAAGACGGTGAAGCCGGAAGAAATCTGTCGTCATGCCGATATTCTGGTCGTCGCAGCCGGTGTGAAGCATATGGTCAAAGGCGATTGGATCAAGCCCGGCGCTCTTGTGATCGACGTCGGCATCCATCGCGATGGTGATGGCAAAAAACTGGTCGGCGATGTCGTCTATGAAGAAGCTATGCAGAAAGCCGGTTGGATCACGCCGGTTCCAGGCGGCGTCGGTCCCATGACCATCGCCAGCCTTCTGAGCAACTGCATGACGGCTTATGAAAGACGCATGCAGCGCTAAGGCGCCCAGCTGAAAACCCT
This sequence comes from Oligoflexus sp., assembly GCF_035712445.1. Taxonomy (NCBI): domain Bacteria; kingdom Pseudomonadati; phylum Bdellovibrionota; class Oligoflexia; order Oligoflexales; family Oligoflexaceae; genus Oligoflexus; species Oligoflexus sp. The sequence continues at coordinate 10,992 of NZ_DASTAT010000066.1, forward strand.
CGGATATGCTTCGTTGCCTTCGTCGCCCGGCCTCTCCGGGGTTTTGGTCCAGGTTTCAAGGCGCCGGATGCCAGCACAGCACAAAATGCGGCGCCGCGTCGCGAATCTTCCCGGCGTTGCTGGCGTCCACGAGGTAAACGCGGAAGTCAGGATCGAAGGCGACGATAGCCAACTCTCCTGACGCCAGCTGCGTTTGCTGCAACTCGGTCACCAGGATTTCACTGATCCTGTTTTCCCTATGAATGAAATAATAAGGAACCTGCGCTCCGCTTTCCCGCAGATCGCCGGCGATCATGATATCCATCGCGCGATGGATGGCTTCGCGCTTCTGCCGTTCCTCTTCACGCTGACGATTGCGTTCACGATCGGCTTCCTGCTGACGCCTCGCCTTTTCCGCAATCTCCTGACTGATTTCGTCTTGTATGGCATCTTGCGACACAAGGCTCTGATGCTGACGCTTTTTCGCTTCTTTTTCAGCTTTTTTCGCTTTGTTTTTGTCTGCCAAACCGGATTTGAGGAGTTGATCTCTCAAACTCATAACACGCTCCCGGAAAATGCCGTTCGCGCGTCATGCTAGATTTTGGCGAGCACCAAGACAAGCAGTTTTTCATGCGGAAGTCGCGCCACATCAAAGCCGAGTGCGCTCGCACTCTTATGCAGGAGAAGTCGCCTATGGGTCGGTGAATACCACAAAAGCCAGGCCATCTCCTCATTTGTTGTCGCTTTGACACGGTTTTCGCCAAGGATATTGATCTTTTTCTTCGCCAGCAAACGCTTCTGTGCCATGAGTTTGGCGTGTGGATGCCGAATCGAAGGCTCCGCCACAAGTTGCTTCGCAAAATTCCGAAGCAAAGGAATTTCGGTTTTCAGAAGCGGCAGACCCTGGGCTTTGCGGATGTCCTGAATCCATTGAATCAGGCCTTCCGTTCCTTCCCGATGGTGGGATGCAAAGAATGGGATCGCTTCGGTTTTTGCATTATGAATAGGCACGAGCGACCAAAGCTCAGGACCCTTCCCGGCTTTTGCTGGATAACACGTAAGACCAATCGTTCCCGGTTCCAGCAGCTCGGGATGCAGGACAAGCGTATCCTCGGCCCCGCTTTTTATTTTCATCAGCTCCTTGGGAAGATCGCCGCTGACTTTCGCATAATGAAGCGCCACCTTCCCGCAATAACCCTGCATCGCTTTCAGATCAATTTTAAGCCCCTCCGCCGTCCACTGACTCAAGGCGCTGCGGGAAGGTGAGGAAAGGATCCAGGCTTCCTCGGACGAGCAAAGCCCATAGGCATAGCCCTGATGCTTTTTCGCAAGCGCCTGCTCCCGAGCCAGGGCTCCGATATCATCCGCCACCAAAGGCACGGAGGCATCAGCGCTGCGAATCCAGGCGGCATCGAGCTGCGTTTCAAAAAAATTGTGCTGCCACAGCTCGCGCGTGGTGGGAATGCTGCGCGCTTGTTTGCAAAGGAGTTGGGGCAGCGTCGCCTGCAGGTCGCTCCGCAGGGTCTGGGCCCAAAGGGCATTCGAGGACATCAGAAGAAGGAACAGGAATTTTTTCATAGGAACCCCGGTAATGCGAACCGGGATTCCGATGGAATCGCGGTTCAGTCGAGGAGTTTAAAGATCGTTTGGAGCTGCATGTTCGAAGTGCCTTCGTACAGTTTACCAATCTTCGCATCCCGATAGAACTTTTCAGCCGGGAATTCCTTGATAAAGCCGTAACCGCCGTAGATTTCGAGGGCTTTCGAAGCCACGCGTTCCGCAACGTCCGACACGAAGTACTTGGCCATGGCCGCTTCCTTCACAAAGGGCAGGCCGGCATCCTTCAGACGCGCCGCGTTATAAACCATAAGGCGCGCCGCTTCGATTTCCGTGGCCATTTCCGAGATCTGGAACTGAATGCCCTGGAAATCAGCCAGTTGCTTGCCGAATTGCTCGCGTTCTTTCGAATACTTCAAAGCGCCATCAAACGCGCCCTGCGCAAGACCCAGCATCTGGGCCGCGATGCCGATGCGGCCTTCATTCAGGGTTTCAATCGCGATCTTATAACCCTTGCCGTACTCACCCATCAGGTTTTCCTTGGGGATTTTCACATTGTCGAGCAGGACTTCGCAGGTCGACGACGCGCGGATGCCGAGCTTCACTTCTTTTTTGCCCAGAGCGAGGCCGGGCGTGCCTTTCTCCACGATAAAGGCGGTGATGCCTTTATATCCCTTCTCAGGGTTGGCGTTGGCGAACACGATGAAGATTTCCGCTTCCTTCGCGTTGGTGATGAAGATCTTTTTGCCTTCCAGTCGCCAGTGCGAGCCTTCGTCATAGGCGCGGGCTTTCATGGCGAACGCATCCGAACCGGAGTTGGGTTCGGTCAGGCAGTAGCAACCGACCTTCGAAGCGGCCAGCATCGGACCGTATTTTTTCTTCTGCGCATCGGTCGCAAAACGAAGGAAGATATTATTCACAAGTGTATTCTGTACGTCGACGAGCACGCCCACGGAAGGATCGACCTTGCTCAGTTCTTCGATGGCTAAAATCGCCATGAAAAAGCTGCCGCCAGCGCCTCCCAATTCTTCCGGCATCTCGATGCCCATGAGGCCTGTTTCAAACAGCTGTTTGATCAGTCCCGGATCCATGGTTTCGGTTTCATCCATGTGCAGGACTTTGGGTTTGATTACCTGTTGGGCAAAGCGGGCGATTTCGCCCTGAAACATCTTTTCATCCTCGTTCAGGGCAGTCAGAGCCGAGATCTGGGTCATGGCAAAACTCCGGTTCTAGTGAACAACAAACAGTTTTCGTCACTAGGTTGTAGCGCGGACCGGAGCATTTTTCACCTCTAACCTTTGGGATAAGGGGTGTCAGTTCTGTCGAGAGGATGTTCGAGGAAGGCCGAAACCGTCGGCTTTGATGTTTTCTTGAGGCGCAGGACCGGACCGTTCCGCGGCCCAGGGCTCAGTGCGGAAAGAGTGGTTTCGATTTCCATTTCAAGACGTTTCATCTCGGCCAGGTTCTGCTGCATAAGGCGCAAATCCCGCCGTTTCTGCGAGGTATTGGCGGTCGGATCCTGTCGCAAAAGGGCGCTGCATTCTTCCATCAAAGTTTGCGAACGCTTGGTGAAGTTGACGGTCAGTTGCTGAATTTTTTTAGCCTGGCCGCGACTATGACTCATGTGAACACCCAGTGTTCGCAGCAGTCGGCTGAAGGCCTCGAAGGTTGGCCGCTGGCTGGTCATGCTGCGCGAGAAGCTGGCAAAACTCTGGGCGGCCAGTCGATTGCTTTCCTCGAATTGAAAACGCTGATACTGCTGACGGAGTTTGTTTTCCTGGCGTTTGAGCTCTTCAAGGTCTTCGACCAGCGTGATTTCCGTCTGTTCGAGGCTCTGCTTTTTTTGCAGAAGAGCCGCGACATCGGTATCGGCGATATCCAGGCGGAAAGGATTTTTACGGCCCAGAAGACGGCCGCGCAGAAGGTTGAGCCAAAGGAGTTTATCAAGATAATCGGCGTAACGCAGCTGAAAGTCCTCGACCCGATCGGCCCATTCCCGCGCCCAAAAAAGCATGGCCCGGGCGGTGGCCACGGTTGGGATCTCCGTGGCCTCGGCATAGCGGCAATGCTCGATCATCTGCGCAAGCTGTTCGTGCTGCTGCTCGATGCGTTTGAGTTTTCCATAAAGGCCCTGAAGTTTTTGCTGCACGGGATTGGGCGTCATCTGCTCAAGCTGGGCCAGCTCCTGCTCGAAGCGATCCAGGTCCGCATCGAAACGTTCCGGGCTGATCATGGATCATCCTCCACCGACGGCAGGTCGGGCGTGCGACTCAGGTATTTTTCCAGATATTTACGGGCCAGGGCGAGGCGCGATTTGGATCGGTGCAGATCCTCAAGACCCAGGCCATCAATTTTCACCGCGGCCATGCGCAGGTCTTCGGCCAAGGGCGGCGCGGGTGTCTTGCTCTGGGTCAGTCGTCGGGCGGCCTGTTTCAGCCAGGCGTCCATGCGCTGAATCTTGTTCTGCAGCGCATGCACCTTGTCCTGAAGGCCCGCAACGGAATCGGTCAGGCGCACGATTTTTTCAAAGGCGAGGTGCGTATCGTTCGTGTCCTGGAACTGATCGCGATAGAGCAGCATTTTATCGACGAGTTTCTCCCAATTTTGCAGCTGCCGCACCCGATGCGGTTCCAGAGCCTGCCGCTCCTGGTCCAGATCGCTCAGATAACGGCGGATCTTGGTCAGGCGCAGCTTCATGCGCCATGAGCTTTTGCCAGCCGCCGTCGCATCATCGACCCAGCGATTGACGCGCGTGAACTGTTCGCAAAGGTGCTGGCTGATCTTGAGTTGAGCTTCGAGATATTGATCGCAAAGGGTATGTTCATCGCTGGTGCAGATATCGAGCGGAGGCAATTGAAAGGATTTGCCCTGTTCCAAGACCTTCGGAGCTTCCAAACGCAGACGTACAAGCTCAAGACGTTGACGCAGATCCTCGAGTCTTCTGCGGCGTCTTTGCCAATCCTTGTCCTGCGCACCCGGCGACTCCAGGAGGACTTCCCAGGAGTCGAGCTTGTGAAACAGGCGCCTTACGCGCTCAGCATCAGACGCTGCGCTTGTATGAGGCCTGAACCCTGCCATGAAGGACTCCACACGAAAGCAGAGCAGCAGCCTCGAATGATTGGGCTCTGCTCTAGGATTGTCTCATGGTAAGCTGAGACATGTCCAGACTCCGAGCCACAGTGTCATGTTCCAGGTCGGACCGTATTGAGAGGAGTATTCAAATTGAACAAGAAGCCCTTGGTTGATGCTGCATTTGGTTATAAAACTCCACGCATTCCCATCTGGTTTTTGCGTCAGGCCGGTCGTTATCTGCCGGAATATATGGAAATTCGCAGAAAAGTGGACTTCGTGGAACTCTGCCGCACGCCGTCCCTGGCCGCGGAAGTCACGCTCCAGCCTTTGCGTCGCTACGATGTGGATGCAGCCATCATCTTCTCGGACATTTTGATTCCCTGTACGGCCATGGGCCAGACCCTGACCTTTGATAAGGGTCACGGACCTGAACTCAGCAACACCGTGCGCTCGGCCGCGGACCTTGCCCGACTCCGGCATCCGAACGTTCAAAAGGAACTCGGCTATGTGGGGGATGCCATCGCTTTGACGAAGCAGAGCATGAAACCCGCGCAGACCATGATAGGCTTCGCCGGCGCGCCCTTTACCGTCGCGAGTTACATGATCGAAGGTTCGGGCAGCAAGACCTTCACCGAAGTTAAAAAACTAAGGTATTTGGAGCCGCAAACGTTTAAAGGTCTTTTGGACCTCCTGGCTGATGTCACGACGGAATACCTTCTGATGCAGGTCCAGGCCGGAGCTGAATGCCTCATGCTTTTTGATACCTGGGCGAACCAGCTGACGTCGGCCGATTATCGGGACTTCGTGTTTCCGGCGGTCAACAAGGTCATTGAAGCCGTGAAGGCTCGCTGGGATGGGCCGGTGATTTATTATCCCGGTCAGAGTTTGGAACTCCTTTTCGAATTGAATGGCATTCGGGCCGATGTTTTGGCTATCGATTGGCGGGCGCGTATGCCTCGGGCGGTCGCTTTGATCGAGAATCTGGGTCTCAATGTCAGTGTGCAGGGCAACCTGGATCCGCAGGCCATGCTGGCTCCGGAACCTTTGCTGAGACAGATGGTGCGCGATGTGCTGGAAGCGGGCACCAAGGCGCGCGGACATATATTTAATGTCGGGCATGGCCTGCAGCCGCATACCCCTCCTCAGGCGGTGGCGATTGCGATTGATGAAGTGAGACGCTTCGAGGCGGAACGAGCAAAACAAGGACATGGCTGAACATCTTTACACCTATATCAATCCCACATCGGAAAAGGACCTGGACCGCGTCTGTCGACTCCTGGAACGTGACGGCGTGATCGCCTATCCGATGGATCATAACTGGGCCTTCGGATGCGATGCGGGCAGCGTGAAGGCGCTCGATCGCATTCGGCGTCTGAAGCCCACCCATCCCAGGGAACGACCTTTCAGTCTGATCTGTTCCGATATTTCGATGGCGGCCAACGTCGCCACGATCGACAACAATCAGTACCGCGTTCTGAAAAAATGCTGGCCGGGACCTTACACCGTGATTCTGAAAAGAGCCCGGAACCTGGTCCGCCAGATCAAGGACAAGCGTCAGGTCGTTGGGGTCCGTATTCCCGAATCCCCGCTCATCCGTGACCTTGTGACCCGCTTCGGGCGGCCTCTGGCCACGACCTCGGTGCCCGAGCTGGCTGACGGGGAGATTCCGAAGTTCGGCTACCAAATCATTGAAGAATTTGGGCACGGTATTGATCTCCTGATGGATTTAGGCGACGAATTGCCTGGACTGGAGTCGACGGTGATCGACTTCTCAGAGGACGAACCGGTGGTGGTTCGGCCCGGGGTCGGTGATCCCGAGCAATTTGGAGGCTAGTCTTTGCAGAGGTCCCTCGACGTTTTCGATTGCGCGTTGCTTCCTTATGGCAAAGCGCTTGAAATCCAACATCAACTTCATCGCGAAGTCCGCGAAGGCCAAAGGTTTGGGGCTATCATGATGCTCCAGCATCAGCCGGTTCTGACCTTGGGAAAAAATGCCGACGCGGGACTTGTCCTGACCCAACCGGAGTCTCTTGAGGCCGCTGGTATCGAAGTGGTCACAACCGATCGCGGCGGTGAAGTCACCGCGCATGAACCAGGACAACTCGTCGTCTATCCCATCCTTCCTCTTCACGAGCTGCGTCTGCCGCCCAAGCGTTATGTGGATCGCTTGCTGGAGACTGTGATTCTCACACTTCAGCATTTTGGTATCGCCGGCCGAAGCGATCCCGATTACCCTGGAGTGTGGGTAGGACGTGATAAAATCTGTGCGATCGGTATCAGGGTCAAAGAGCGGGTCAGTCTTCACGGGATTGCTCTCAATGTTGTGAATGACTTAAAGCTTTTTCGCCTGATCGTGCCCTGCGGCATTCGAGAAAGAGGTGTCACGTCCATGGAAAATCTTTTAGGATCAGGACCAGACCTATCCGATGTGACGCGAGTTTGGTTGCAGAAATTTTCAGAAGTCATGGATCTTTCAGTTAAAATCCAGACCGTAGACAAATTGATGCGGAATCCGTAGAATCGTTGACCCGAGTGTTTCTCGGCGGAAACATGCGTACTGTCTGCAAGGGAGAGATGGAACATGGATCTTTTCGAATCGGGCGAAGTCGTGAACGATGGGAAAGTGGTGCGCGTGGCTGCGCCCGACCTCAACGACGATCCTCCTGAGCTGCTGGAATGCTGCAAAAGAACAATTGGCATGCACGCCAAGAACAATCCGATGATGGTATGCGGTGAGTGCAAGAAAATTATCAAGGTCTTCGATAACGATAAGGCTTATCGAAACTACCAGCGTTTTTGCGCATCACGCCATCGTCGCTTTCTAGCGACTCCATTTGGCGATCAACATGTGGTGATTTTTAAAAATTACGACAGTTATTCGGCCTGAACGGGAGGGAGAGCGACCCTTGGGTCGCTCCTCTTCAAATCTTCGCCTTCACACCTTTCGGTCCGAAAAAGCGCACACTCCTCAGAAACGAATACGCGGAAACCAGTTGGTAGTCTTCCTTCTGGATGTCAGGCCATTTTTCGATTTCAGTCTGAATGCCGGAACTCTTGGCCAGATCGGACAGGTCACCGCTTTCAATGTGGCCCTTCAGATCCGCTTCCTTGCGTGTCGTAGCATTCTTGACTTCAAACTGCTGCGGCGGGACCACGACGTCAGGCGTGATGCCCTTGGCCTGGATCGAACGATCCTTCGGCGTATAGTAGCGGGCGACCGTGATCTTGAGTCCGCTGTGATCGGGCAGCGACACGAGCGTTTGCACTGAACCCTTGCCAAAGGACGTGGAACCCATGATCAGGGCCCTTTCATGATCCTGCAGAGCGCCTGCCACGATTTCCGACGCGCTGGCGCTGCCGCCATTGATCAGGACCACGATCGGCAGATCCGCGTAAGTGCCCCGCTTATGCGCAAATTCGCGCTCGATATCCTTATTGCTGCGGCCCACTGTGGAAACAATGACGCCGGACTCGATGAATAGATCGGCCACCTTCACCGCCTGATCCAGAAGGCCTCCGGGATTGTCCCGCAGGTCGAAGACCATGCCCTTGCTGGCCTGGGCGTACTTTTCCACGACGTCCTTCAGCTCATCAGCCGTGTTGTCCTGAAAGCTTGAAATGCGGGCATAGAAAATGCCGTTGCCGAGGTCGGCGGAGCGCACCGATTTCACCTTGATGATCTCGCGAACCAGGGTGAATTGAAGCGGCTTCTCCTCACCTTTTCGGCGAACCGTAAGCTTGATCTTGCTGTCCGGTTTTCCGCGCATGAGTTCGGACGCGTCACCGGATTTGATCTGATCCACGGGGGTGTCGTCGATCGCGATGATTTCATCACCGGATTTGATCCCGGCCCGATAGGCCGGAGTATCCTCGATCGGCGAGACCACGATCATCTTTCCGCGTTCGGTCGAGACGATGATGCCGACGCCCCCGAATTTCCCTTGGGTATCCGAGGTCAGCTGATCGAAGGCTCTGCGCGGCATGACCATGGTATGCGGATCGAGGTTGCTGACGACGCCCTTCAGCGCGTTGTAGACCATGTCATCGGCTTTGACCTTGGTGGGATCGACATAAAGGTTTTCAAGATAATAAAGGCCGCGCGCCAGGGTTTCCAGCGAGCGGTAGCGGGTGTCAGCGACTTCCGAGTCACTCGCGGCATGGGATGGTGCGGAGCCAAGTAAAGACAGCAAAAGCCAGAATTTGCGAACAGACATGGACGTTCCTTTCGCGCAGCCGTGGGTCACGGTTAAGGCGATCAGTGTGAGACTGAAGATTGGATGGTGGCCTCTAACATTTTGCTCGGGAACAACCACATCAGGCTAGGATTTTTTTGCGGCCATGAGGCCCACTCTCAGTTGGTCCCGGTCCGGGCTGGGCGTACGCGGCCGTTCTGAGCGTGAATGATATTTTTGGGATCGCTTTTGGTCGTGTTCGCAAGAAGCTTGCGCGCCTTCATGCGATCCGCCGCATCCAGCTCCTTGTCCGCAAGATATTCCTGGATCAGCGCCATGGCTTTGCTGGTGTCGCCCCGTGCAGTCCATTGGGTCACGAGGGCGTGAATCGGATCGAAGCACTTCATGCAGGCGTCGCGGGCTTTCTGATATTCACTCAGGGCGAGATCGGTGTTGCGCGTGTGCTCGTACAACTGACCAAGTCGCATCAGCGACAGGTAATAGTAGGGATTGACTTCAATCGCAAGCTTGTAATATTTCTCTGCGATTTTGTATTTATCCATACGTTCCGCACAGAGCGCGATGTTATGCAGAATGCGCTCGGGATACTGGTACTCCTTGCCGGCCGGGGAATTGCGCAGATCTTTCAGAGTCTTCATGGCTTTGGCGAACTGCTTTGTCTCGATATAGGCCGAGCTTAAATTCAGCGCAACCGAAGCCCGGGGCTGCAGACGATGGGATTCTTCAAAAAAACCAAGCGCCATTTTGGGATTCTGTAAAGAGAGATAGGTGAGTCCCATCAAATTCTTGAAGTCCGCGTCCTGCGGGTATTTGGTCAGCAGTGGACGGAGTTCGCGCAAGGCCATGTTGGGCTGACCCTGGTTGATATAACCGATCACCAGGTTTTTTTGGGTATTGAGGAGCTCGTCCTCGCGCCTCGCTTCACCCGCCTGGTCTTTGAGAGTTTGACACCCTGGCATACATAGGATAAAAAGAATGATGTTGAATGATGCCAGAACACGACGCGGTGCCGTGATGAACGAAGCCAGAACACGACGCGGGGCCGTGATGAACGAAGCCAGAACACGACGCCAGGCCGCGTGTGCGAATGAATCCAAACCAGGGATTTGAGCCTGCAGCTGTTGCATGGTTGTTCCCTCAAAAGCGTCGTAAGTTTATGGTTCTTCATTCCAGCTTAATATGGTTAACTTCCGGATGGAAGGCCTGCACGATCGAAAGCCGATGATCGTGCCGCTTTTAGAAACGCGACGGAGCCCAATATGACGAAAATCGACAATGAGCAGGCCGAATCCAACAAACCACTTGAGGGTAAAGCGCCCGTAGATGAGCGCCCCTTTGGAGCCATGCTGCGCGCCGCCCGTGAACAGTCGGGCTTTACAATCGAACGAGCAGCGATGGCGACGCGGATTTCCCCGCCTTTTGTCGAAGCCCTGGAACAAGGGAATTTCGCCCAACTGCCCGGCGCCGTTTTCGGTCGCGGATTCATTCGGAACCTCTGCAAAGTCTATGGCGTGGATTCGGCAGAAATTCTTGCCGCTTTTGATCGCAGCATCAATCCACCCAGCCCCGGCAAAGGCAAGGACGTCATCAGCCCCAGCGTGCGGGATGAAAAACGTCATCAGCAGCTGAAAAAAGGCGTGCTCCTCATCCAGCCCAACGAATGGAAAGGCCGCATCAAGGCTTTGGCCCCGCATCATTATCTGCGCGCCAAACCCCTGATTCTTTTGGTGGCAGCCCTCGTGGTCGGTGCGATCATCATCAATCAGATCGATATCGCGACGCGTGATTCCGCCAGCGAATTGGCACAAACGCAAGAACGCAGCGAAACGCCAGCCGTTCCTGCAGCGACCGCTCCATCCGCTGATGTCACGCCAGCACCCGCCGCCGCTCCTGAAACCACGGCGGCCGTCTCGACTCCCGTGGCTCCGGCTGTAGCGGACAATACCCCCGCTCCTGCGGCCGCTCCGGCTCCCGCGGATCAAGAGGACACGCTGGAAGGCGGCACCCTTGTGCAATTAACGGTGAAAGAGCCCGTGACTGTGAAAATCACAAGAGATAACGACAAGCAAATCACCGGCCAATTGAAGCCTGACACTTATCGTTACCGCTTCAAAGACCAGCTGAAGTTTTATGTGGATGATTCGTCGGTCGTGGAAATCTATTTCAAAGGTCAGCGCGTCCCCACCTCGACCGTGAAGGGCGAACCCAAACGCATCACCTTCCAAAGCGCCGAGAGCGCGATTGCGAAAAAAGCAGTGCCCGGAACTTCACTGCGTTAATCACCGCGAATTTTTCAAAACACCAAGGGCTGCTCACGAGCGGCCCTTCGTTTTTTCTAGGAGCCCTTAAGTTTGTGAGGCTCTTTCCGAACAGTAAGGTATGAAGATTGATTCTTCATAGGACTGGGTGGGACGGAACCTGATGTGGGTTCCTACGGAGCAGATGGGGGTTCAGAGAACCCAAGTGCGGGCTCAGGAAGAGCCGAATTGCCAGGAGGGCAGTTTTCAGAGACTCCTCACCTATCATTCCTTCGCCAGTCCTTAATTCCTTCTTCGACTGCGTTTTCGCCCTATGCGGCGCCTTTCCCGATCGCCTCTCTTTATTGCCCTTATGCCTGCAAAAAGTGTAATACTACCTCCACTTTTTAAGTCCAAAGGGGAACCTGCGGCCGTCGTGGAGGGTATCCGTGCCAATCAGAACCATTATAGCGCCTGCTGATATGCGTCAATTGAGTCGAGAGTGGCGTGCCGCCGGAGAAAAAGTGGCCTTTGTGCCGACCATGGGGGCTCTGCATGACGGGCATTTGGCCCTGGTGAAGGAAGCGCAGAAAAAAGCCGAGCGCGTGGTCGTCAGCATCTTTGTGAACCCCATTCAATTCGGCCCCAAAGAGGACTTTGCGTCCTATCCAAGGATGCTACAGGCCGACAGCGAGAAACTCAGCAGTCTCGGCGTGAATGCGCTCTTTGCTCCGAATGCCGCAGACATGTATCCGGCCGGTTATGAAACCTACGTCTTCAACGAAAAGCGTTCGGATATCCTTTGTGGTCATTTCCGCCCAGGGCATTTCCAAGGTGTGCTCACGGTTGTATGCAAACTCTTTCATATCGTCGAGCCTGACTTCGCGCTCTTCGGAAAGAAGGATTATCAGCAGTTCACGCTTCTTAAAAAAATGGCCCAGGACCTTTGTTTCCCGATTGAAGTGATCGGCTGCCCGACTCTGCGTGATCCGGATGGACTCGCCATGAGCAGCCGCAATCTGCGTCTGACCCCCGAGGAAAGAGCGCTCGCTCCCGAACTGCATCGCGCGATGCAAATGGTGAATGAGGCGCTCAAGGGCGGCGAGACGCAAAGGAAGGTCCTGCTCGATATCTTTGCCGAACAGATGAAACATTTTCCCGCCTTCCGCGTGGAATATGCCGAGATCCGCGGCGCTTCGGACCTTGCTGATTTCAGCGAGGCGATTGATCGGCCTGCGGTTCTTCTGGTGGCCGCGCATCTGGGTTCGGTACGTTTGATTGATAACCTGGAGCTGTCCAGTCCATGAAAGAGCTGATTCGATTTTTTCATCTTATGCTGTCCTATCTTCTGCGGCCGGTTCTGCTCTGGGTCAACACCACAGCGCAGCCGGAAAACCTGAAGGAGCACCTGGATCTGACGGGCGGTCCGGTGATCTATGTTTTGCCGAAGCGTTCCATCATTGATTACCTTGTGCTGCTCACCACCTGCCGCAAATTCGGTCTGCCCGAGCCGGATCTGGGGCTCGACTTCAACCGGCATCGGCGTGCGGTCTGTCTCTTCCTGGAAAAGACGACGGCGATAAAACGGGTGAGGCGTCTGCGACCCAGCCAGGTGCTCCTGCACCTTGTGCGTCAGGTCCAGGAACAAACCGGCGAGAAGCCGCAGATTGTTCCGGTCTCACCCTTCTGGGGCAAGGATCCTGGGACGGAAGAACCGTCGATCTTCAAACTCATCTTCAATGATGACGAGGACGCCGGCTGGCTGCAGAAATTTTTCATCGTGATGGCTCAGGGCCGCAACAATAAACTTTATTTTGCCAAGCCCTTTCAGATCAATGAAATCCTGCAGAGCGAAGAGGATGTGAATAACGCCGCGCGCAAGATCCGAAGGATCCTGCGCATCCACTTCCGCCGCGTGCGCAATACGATTCTGGGTCAGAAACTTTACGTGCGTGAGCAGGTCATTTCCCGCGTCGTGGCCGGTAAACTCGTGCGCCAGGAGATCGAGAAGGAAGGCAAGGGACGACCGCAGCTCACCCGCAGCCTGGAAACCAGGGCGCGCGGCTATGCGCGGGAACTCTCCGCGGACCAGACCTATTCCATCGTGCGGGTCTTTGAACTCGTGCTCGGGAAACTCTGGAACAAGATTTTCTCGGGCGTCGATGCGGTGAACGTGGAAAACGTTACGCGTCTTGCGTCTCAGAATTATGAAATCGTCTATGTCCCCACGCACAGAAGCCACCTCGATTACCTGCTCGTGAACTATACCGTCTACAAAAGCGGGCTGCCGACGCCGCATACCGCGGCCGGCATCAACCTGAACTTTTTCCCGATGGGTTGGTTTCTGCGGCGCGCGGGCGCCTTCTTCATCCGGCGTTCCTTTCACGGCAATCGCCTTTACGCGGCCGTCGTGGAAGAGTACATGCATTACCTTCTGACCCAGGGTTATCCGATCTCCTTCTTCCCGGAAGGCGGACGGAGCCGCACAGGTCGGCTTTTGCCGCTTAAAACCGGGATGCTGTCCATGGTGGTGCGGAGTTATCTCAGGAACACCGAGCGGCCCATAGCCCTTGTTCCCGTGTTCCTGGCCTATGACAAGGTCATGGAGGTGAAGAGTTATCTCACCGAACTCGGTGGAGGGGCGAAGAAGAAGGAATCCATCCTTCAACTCCTGCAGGCCCGTAAGGTGCTCCAGCAGTTCTATGGGAAGGCCTATCTTTCCTATGGAGAGCCCATCATCCTTGAAAATTTCCTGGACCATAACTACATCGGCTGGCGTGAGGCCGACGAGGAAAGACCCGAATGGCTTTCCGGAGCCGTTCACGATCTGGCCCATCTCATTTCGCGCCGGATGAATGAAGCGGCCGTCATCGCCCCGATCGGGCTGATCGGGGTAGGTCTTCTGGCAGCCTGGCAGAAGGCTCTTCCCAAAGAGGAGCTGTTCATCTTCATGCAGCGCATGATCACTCTGCAAAGGCAGCTGCCCTATCATCCCAACGTGCGGCTCGTGAATGATGATGTGAACGCGATCTTCACCCTGGCCATGAAATTGAAAAGCATATCCCTTTTCCATCATGCGGCGGGAGATGTCGTGTTCGTGAATGATATTGATGGGGCTCTCATAAGCTACTATCGAAACAATATCATCCACCTCTTCGCTATTCCGTCGCTCATCGCGCGTTTCTTCCAAAGGGACGATACGATTGACGAGGATTCTCTGGTGCGCGCCTGTGCCGAGATTTATAGCGTTCTGCGCGAAGAGCTTTACTTGAGCTGGGAGGAGGACGCCATTGAAGGCGTCGTCAAACGCTATGCCGAGTCTATGGCCGCTGTGGGGCTTCTCTACAAGGTCGCGCCGCAGATCTATCACCGGCCGCCGGCGCAGTCGGATGATTTCGTGGCCCTCGACATCCTGTCCCAGGCGCTGGGACTTACCTTCGATCGCTTCATCATCACCGCCGTGCTTCTGGCCAAACACAGTCAGCGCGGGCTGGTGGATAGTGACGAATTTTTGCAGCAATGTCATCGCATGGCCCAGCGCCTTGCGATCCTGAGCGGGCTTAACAACCCCGAGATCGTCGAAAAAACTTTTATTCAAAAACATATCCAGCTCCTCAAACGCAAGGGTCTTCTGATCCAGGTGGACGAGAAGAAATTGCGGATTGATGAGCGCGTGGCGGTGATGGCGCAGAACTCCCAAAGACTCCTTTCGCCTGATGCCTTGCGCAGTATCGAGCGCATTTTCAGAACCACGCATGAGGACAAGGAAGAAGAGCAGCATGGCCAAATGGAAATACACGGGGAATGACGACGCGAGCGATCGTCTTCCCACGTACGATAAAATTCGTCGCGGTCGCGACAAACGAAAAAAGCACAAAGCCTCCGAAGCCGACTTCGAACAGCCCGAGGACAAATGGGATTTCGAAGCCCATCCCGAATGGTTCCCGGCCCGCGTGGTCGAGGTGCATAAGCGCTATGCGTTCGTCTCGCCGGAAAAGGATATCGGCGATGTCCAGACGCGTGACGTCTGGCTCGCAACGGTCGCGCGACGTTATCTGCAGAGCCGTCGCGGGGAACGCAACACGATCTGCGTCGGCGACCGCGTGCTCTGCCGCCCGACCGATGATCGCGATGTCGACCTGGGGACGGACATCCCCTGCTGTGTGATTGAAAATCTGTCCCCGCGGAAAAGCCGGATCGCACGTCGTGACCCGGCTGTGCCGGAGCGTGAGCATATTCTGGCCAGCAACGTCGACCAGCTGATGATCGTCGCCAGCTATAAAAATCCGCTGATCAAATGGGGCCTTATCGACCGTTATCTGATTCTGGCGGAAGAGCAGGAAATTCCGGCGATTATCGTTATGAACAAGGAAGATCTCCTGGCCGATGAAAGCGAAGAATTCCGCGAGGAATGCAAAAGAGAAGCGGAATATTTCCGTAAATTGGGGTACACCGTTTTCTCGCTCCAGGTTGAATTCCAGAACTTCCAGCATCCTTTGATCAAAGAGCTGCACAGTCAGCTGGAAGGCAAGGTCACCATCCTGAGCGGGCACTCCGGGGTCGGCAAGTCCTCGCTCGTGAATCTCTTTAAACCCGAGATCACGCAGGAAGTGGAAGAGAACTCGGATATTTTTTACAAGGGTCGACACACGACAACTTACGCCAGCATGATCAAGCTCGGCCGCGGCGGTTATGTGATCGATACACCCGGTATTCGCAGCTTTGTCTTGAGTGAACGAAACGCCATCGATCTGAGTCACGGTTTCGTGGAAATGCGGGCCCTGATGAATCAATGCAAATTCCGTGAATGCCGGCATATTGATGAGCCGGACTGTGCGGTGGTAAGGGCTGTGGCCGCTGGTGATATCAGCGAGCGCCGTTATAAATCGTATAAAGGCATACTCTTGGGGGATACGGGTCGCGAGGGTCGGATCCGTGATCAAATAACTGGGAAGGATAAGGAAGAGGAAGGCGATGAGTAGCGAACACCATTCCATGAGTTACGATTACAGCGAGAATGAAGAGCTGACTCTTTTGCGGCAAACCGTCCGCAGCTTCGCGGAAAAGGAAATTGCCCCGCGCGCGCATCAGCTCGATGAAAAAGAGGAATTTTCCTATGAGCTGACCGAAAAAATGGGTGAGCTGGGACTCTTTGGAACCGTGATTCCCACCGAATACGGCGGCCAGGGCATGGATTACGTCCAGTACGTGGTGGCGGTCGAGGAACTGGCGCGGGTCGACGGTTCGCACGCGGCGACCATCGCCGCTCACAATAGCCTTGGCGTGGCCCCCCTTTACTATTACGGAACGGAAGAGCAGAAGCGAAAATATATCCCGAGCCTCTGTACAGGCAAAGGCATGTGGGCCTTTGGTTTGACCGAGCCTGAAGCCGGCAGTGACGCGCAGTCGAGCAAGACCCGCGCGGTTTACGACGCCTCCCGGGACGAGTGGGTCATCAATGGCTCCAAAATCTGGATTACGAACAGCGCAGCGAAGACCACCGAAGGCATCACAGTCCAGGCTGTGACCGGCCAGAAGGCCGATGGTCGGGCGGAACTCAGCTGCTTCATCGTGCCCTCCAATGCCCCTGGCCTTACACGCAAGACGATGCATGGTAAAATGATGTGGCGTGCCTCGAACACCGGCGAGCTTTACTTCGACGACGTCCGCGTGCCGAATTCGGCGATGCTGGGACAGAAGGGGCAGGGCTTCAAGATCATGATGGAGACCCTCGATAATGGGCGTCTTTCCATCGGTGCCATGGGCCTTGGACTTGCCAAAGGCGCTTTGGATATGACCGTCAAGTATGCGAAGGAACGCAAGACCTTCGGTGTGGCCATTGCCAAACATCAGGCCGTGGCCTTTAAACTGGCGGAAATGGCGACCCGCATCGAAGCGGCTGAAGGCCTTCTCTACAAAGCCGCCTGGCTGAAGCAGAAGGGTAAAGCCTTCCAAAAGCATGCCGCCATGGCTAAACTTTATTGTTCAGAAGTCGCTGAGTATTGCGCGCGTGAAGGTCAGCAGACGTTCGGTGGATACGGCCTGATGAAGGAATATCCGATCGAGCGCTTCTACCGCGACGCCGCCCTGCTCAGAATTGGTGAAGGAACCAGTGAGATCCAACGCCTTGTGATCTCACGCTACCTGGGTTGTTAAGCATGCAGCGTGCGCAGCTGTTCCCCTTGGCTTTTCTGAGTCTTTGTTTATGGGTGAACGGCTGTGCCCTCTTCGGCATCCGCACTTCCGAGCGTTATGATGATCGCAGCTTCAGCATCCTCAATCTGAATCTCTTCAATCAGCGCATTCCCTCGACCATCACCAATAAAAACTGGCGAGGCGACTGGCTCTTCCGCCGGGAGCGCCTGGAGCTGATCGACGAGCAGCTGCGCATTTCGCGGCCGGATATCGTCGTGTTCCAGGAACTCTTAACCCGTCGCGGCAGCCCGAGTGAATCCGATATCAATATCCTGAATTTCGGTGCGCTCGAAGGCTACGAGTGGGATGCGGAGATGGTGGCCTTTTACAAGGACACCCAGGAAATGCAGTATAACGCCGCCGCCGTCGGGCTGCCGGTGAAACTCTCGTCTTCGGACAAGGTCGAGAAAAAGCACTGGCCCATAGGCATTGACGGCTTTATGAATTATTCGCTTTTGGAGCTGGATCAGCAGCCCATCCTCCTGATCAATATTTCGATGCCGATCAGCGCGCAGAAGGTGGATCATTGGTATAAGTTCGTTTCCACGGAGCTGCAGAATCTTCTGAAGGAACTCGGCATCTGCAAGCAGCGCCTTGTGGTTTCAGGTTACCTTCCGGGTGGCGTCGTCTGGCCCGGCTTTGCCGAATTCACGGAAACATTCGAGCTGAAGGATACGGCGACCGGCTTTTGTGAAGCGGCCTCCGACTGCCTCACAAGTTCCAATCAAAACGATCTTTTCATGGCGACCGCCCAGGGCCAATCCCCTTCGCACTCCGAACGCATCATGGTGCATCGCGATGCGCTCGTCTCGTTCAGCAATGTGGTCATGAATAAAATGAAAGATAAGACAGTCTACGGCGGACCTTATGGCCTGCAGCGTCTTTGGGCCAGCCGTGTGTATGGCTGGCTTGCGGATTTAAGACTGCAGCGCTGCCCCGCCAGCTGAGGCTCTTTTAATGAATCAGGTTTCGGACCGAGCGGATGAGGTCGTCAGGATCCATGAAGGGCTTGGTTAAAATTCCGTTCGCGCCGGCCTTGAGGGCTTCCTGCACTTTCGGATGAGCCGAGTCATGGCCGGTACTGATCAGGATGGATGTGCTTTGATTCAGCTCGCGCACTTCCTTGATAAAGCGCACGCCATTGATCTGCGGCATCTCAAGATCGGTGATGATCAGCGGGAAATCAGTGCGGCGCAATGCTTCCAGGGCCCGTCCCGCATCGGTGAAGACTTCGCAGTCGAACTGCTCTTCAAGCAGCACACCCAGGATCTCACCGACCTCAGGTTCATCATCAACAATTAGTATTTTCGTCCTTGGACTCATCAAACACCTCGGCGTAGCCCGTCCCAACCATTATTGTCACTCAATTCCAACATCCGAGCAATACGCAGGAACCCCCTGCTTTTCGTCAAAAACCCCAGCCCAATCCCAGAGTCATCGACACGCCGTGAAGGCGGTCAGTCTTGGTTCCTCTCCAGCGTTGAATATCCAGGGCCAAAACGCTATTTTGACTCATAAGATACCAGAGTGACCCAGCCGCCCCAATTCCAATCTCGGTGCTGAAGTCAGCATCCTTGGTGATGGGTGGGTTGGCCTTCTGCACAGGTATGAGATAAAGGATTTCCGTTCCCACCAATGCATAGAGTGGATGATAAAGGCGAAACATCCTTTGGGTCGAATTGAAGACTGTGATCAGCGAGACCGGACGATTCTGCGCGCGATTGATGAAGGCCTGGGACCGATAGCCGACATTAACGACCCACGGATGACCCAGGCGGTGCATGTAAGCAATGCCTGGAGAGTTCTGATGGGTGCGTAGCTCGCTTTGACTTGGGCCCACCGGTTCGTTATGGCTATAAAGCGCGAAAATATAGTCTTTAGGATAGGACTCCGGTATCGTCAAGTCTTCAGTCGTTGAATCCGCTGCGCGCAGACGGGCCGCGAAAAGCCCAAGGCTGCTGATGATGAGGAAGGACCATACTGGGTGCAAAGTCATAGCGAAAACGTGCCTTCTGCAAGGAATCGGATACTTATTTTTCTCATGCTGCTTGCCACGCTCCTGCCAGCGGGTGCTCAAGCTTCTCTCACAGGGATTGTCGGTCCGCGCTTTTTATGGATTCGCGGTTGGAAGTCTCTGCTTCAGCCCTGGCCTGACCATCCTGCAATGCAAAAGATTCAAAACCTTCTCCGGGGTCTTTGGCAAGGCATCCTGCTGCTTTTGGCTGCGCAGATTCTTTTGCTGCTTTTACAGCTGGTGCGAGCTTTCCTCGCCGACGATCCATTGACACTAACTCTATCATCCCATCTTCGTCTATTGGGAAAACAGGGGTTTTACGGAACTTTTCTTATCTTGACATTCATCCTGGCCGCAAAAAGTTTCCGGGAGCACGGCCTGAACCTCTTCACCTGGCAGGCCCGGGGGCTTTTGATGGCCTCGCTCGTTCTGGGGCTTTACATGCTGGGACAAAGGAATTTCGGCTGGGATTGGATCCACGGTTTTCAAGCCAGGATTGGTGAGCATCGCTTTGCGTACGGCGTCTATCGCGCCTCGGGACTCATGGGCCATCCTTTGAGTCTTGCGTATAATTGCATGCTGCTCGCGCTTGTGACCTTCGCGCAGGGCCTTTGGATGTTTCGCAGCCAGAGGCGGCAAAGCTGGACCTGGCTGCTGATCAGTGCGGTCAACCTGGGTCTGATCGCTCTGACCGGCTCAAGATATCCCCTGGTGCTGACAGTGGCCCTCATGGTGCTCGGCATCCTTATCCAAACCCGTCTCGCCAATCTGCAAAACATTCTGGGCCTCGGACTTTTGGCTTTTGTGATCATAAGCGGTCTTTTTCTATTCGATCCCGTGATGATGGGGCGTGTGCAGGAACTCATGGATCCCAGGCTGCCCTGGGAAGAGCGTTTTGATCGTTGGATTTTCTGGAAAGTGCATCTGCAAATTTTTATGGATCAGCCCTGGCTGGGAACCGGGTTGGCCAATTACGACAGGCTGCTCCTGGACTATTATGACCAGGCCGGATACACTCATATTGAGAGAAAATACACGGCGCATAATATCCTGCTGCAAACTTTAGCGGACTCCGGAATTGTGGGATCGCTGGCTCTGCTGGTCATCTTCGCAGTTCTTTTCCGTGCGGCCTTTCGAACGCTGAAGGACTTTCGGCACCAGGGCTTTCTTCTGATCGCTCTCGGAACGCTCTTCGGTGGTCTGCTTCAAAACACGCTGCGGGATAGCGAATATCTTTATGCTCTTTGGACCAGCATGGGCCTTTGTTGCGGCTGCCTCATAGCTGGAGGAGTGCCCGATGAATCAAACGGCCGAAGCCACCTCCAAGATCACCAATCCGGAGAGGATCTCGCGGATCGTCATGCGCATGAGCGACGGTCACATGCAGGCGTTGATTCGGACCAAGGATAATATCAAAGTCGGAATCCGGGCGAATTTCGCCCGTTTCGAAGGTCAAAAGAGTCCGCCCCAGATCGTGTTCGATAAAATCTCTGATATCGGTCTGCAGAAGCTGGAAAAAGGCACGGCGGTGAAAATCGAAGTCATCGGCATGCCTTCGAAGGTCATGTTCGTGACCACCATCCTGGACAAGACGGACGATGGCGTCGTCTGCAGTCTGCCCGCCTCGCTGGTCACCATTGAAAGACGGCAGAATTCGCGTTACCGCGTGACCCCGTCGGCTATGGCCTATTTGAGTTTCAGCCAGTGGGTGCCCGAGGATGATGATCCTTCGGCCCCGCCATTCTTTGATGCCTATCGCAGCCTTGCCGGATGGATTCCCATCATGGACATCAGCGCCGGCGGCGTATGCGTGCAGAGTCACTTCCCTTCGTTCATCAACGTCCTGGAAACGGTGGACGTGGATCCGAAGGCGAAGCTGCATCTGCCGATGAGCGCGCCCATGCCGGTCCAGGCCGCGATCCGCTGGAAACGCCGGATCAAGAATCGGTTCAGCGAAGACAACCGCGAACGCTATCAGCTTGATTTTCGCCTGGGCATCGAATTTTTGGATTTATCGGAAGAGTATCAGGTCAAGATTCGCAACTATCTGCGCCAGCTGAGTGTGGCGGATGCGATTTGAAGGAGCGGTGTGCATGCGCGCTTTGATTGTCATCGTTTTTATGCTGACTGCCTGCGCGGGATACAATCCTTTCGCAGACGAAGCGCCTGATGAAATTCAGCCGTCAGCCCCCGTGACCCGTGCTCAGCCAGCGCCCGTTCCCGTCTCCGCGCCCAGTGTGGCGCCGGCCTCCGATCTTGAGCTGCGACTCGCCAAACTGTGGGCCCGGGTCGATGACCTTGAAAATCAACAGATTCGGCAGAAGGAAAGGATGAAGCTCCTGGAGAAGGGCCTCATGCTCGGCATCATTCCCGACGAGCTGAAGACCGACAAACCCTTGAAGCATGACACGAAAAAGCCGGAGCCTGATCCCGAAGAGACGCCCGCGTCCGTCCAGGCCACCACGCCTCCACCGGCCCTTGCGGGTGAAAAAAGCAAGGACCTTGCGGAATATCAGCGTCTTCTGCGGGCGGCCCAGGAAAAATTCAATGCCGCCAACTACGGCCAGGCCATCGTTCAGTACGGTGAAATCGGCGAGAAGTTCGATGATGGTTTAACGGAAGGCAGCCATAACTATTGGATCGGCCTCAGCTGGTTCTATCTGAAGGAAATGCAGCTTGCCGAGCAGAGCTTCAAAAAACTCATCGACCAGTTCAATCACAATTCATGGGTGCCCTATGCCCGCTTCTATATGGCCAAGATTGATTTGAATCGAGGGCTGTCGGGGCGCGCTCGTGATCAGTTCAAACTGCTGATCGATGAATATCCCAATCAGGATCTTGGGGAAATGGCGCGCATGGAAATCGACCGCATGAGGGAGAAGCTTTGATGGCAAGGCCGGCTTCCTATATTTTCAGCCTTTGTCTCGCCCTGCTTCCCTGGGGAAGTGTTATGGCCCAGGAACCGTCCCTGGAAGACCTTGAAAGAATGGGCGCGGAAATGGATGAAGGCGAAATGAATACGCCGCCCCCGCCGCCTCCTGCTCAGGGGATTGAAGCGTCCGTACCGGATGAGGCGGCTCAGGCCGAGGCAGCTTCAATGAGCCAGCCGAATCAGAATGCACCGGCCACCGATACCAGCGGCCTGGAACCCGTCGATGTCCGCAGCCGCATCAAAAAAGTCCTGGAGCCGAATCTTTTCGCGGGTGCTCCCCCGGTGCCGGGAACCTTGCGCAATATGGCCCCTGGTGAAGCTCCGGAAGAGTATGCGGTTCAGGAAGGCGATAACCTTTTTGATATCTGCGACCAGCTCATCGACGAGCCGAACTACTGGCCGAAGCTCTGGTCGTTCAACCCAGGCATTGCCAACCCGCACTTTATTTATCCCGGCATGAAGCTGCGTTTTTATGCAGGTGATGCTGACAATCCCCCTTTTCTTCAGGTCGTAACGGAAGACGATATCGTGCCCGTGGATAAAGGCGGCATGAAGGAAGCCGAGCTGGTGCGTGAGGATATCAACGGCATGCTCATGCGTTCCGAGATTCCGACCAATCAGCAGATCACCGATGCGAAGGATCTGGAGTCCGTCGCCGGCATCGACGATATGATCGAAGTCGTGGGCGAGCGCGAGCGTCCTGATAAGGTGCCACTTATCGTACCAGCTTTTATCGTGGCGGATGAATTCGAAGAGCTGGGTCGTATCGTGGGTGGCTCGGCTGGTTCCTATCTGATCGACAAAGGCCAGTTCCTGATCGTGGAGCCTGAAGACGACGACAGCCTGAAGACCGGCACCAGCTATACGATCGTGCGGGAAACCGGTAAAGTGCGGACCAAAAACGGCAACGACTTCGTGGGCTACCGTTATGAATTCATCGCGCATATCCAGGTGAATTCCAAGGACGAAGACGAGGACGTGTTCCGGGCCCAGGTCATTTACAACAGGCTCGGCGTGATGCCCGGCGACATGGTGATCGCGTACCGTTCGACCAAGCGCAGCATGCCCGTGAATCCTCCGCAAAGCATTCAGGGCGCGAATCAGCAGGTCGTGGCGTTTACCGAGCCCTTCATGGCGGTCGGCGGCCGTGGGGCCTTCGTCTTCCTTGAGCAGAACGAAAACAAGCTGCAGGAAGGCCAGGTCTACAACATCATGCAGAACGTGAAGGTGGCCGCGCCGAGTTTTCTGCGCGGTGATCTGCCGGATACGGAGAGTCAGGTGGCCAAGGCCTACATCGTGGATGCCTCCGCGTCCGGTGCCCTCGGTTTTATTTTGAGCGATGTGCTCGAAGTTCGACTGGGTGATAAGGCGAGTCCCTGAGTATTTGTCCGAGCCTTGATTCCATGTCCGTGGTTTTTCCCTTTCAGAAAATTTAAACCTCTTTTCGTTTGTGCGAAGGAGGTTTCATGTCCGTCATTCCCCAACTCGAAGCGCATTGTTCTCATGTCCTATCCCAATGGATGTATCGCTGGCTGTCTCTGCCGTTACATCAGGAGAGCGAAGACCCGCGCGTTACGATCGAAGCGCTCGGGGTGAGCGATTGGGCTGATTATATTCACTATCGTTTGGAGGCAGGGACCGTACCGTGGACGAATCTCATGCGCTCAGCTCAAGCGAGTCCGATCGCTCTCGCCACTTTGATTCATGAAAATATCAAGCAGACCACGCGTGCCGGTGCGCAGCTGATCGACTTCTATCATCCGCTTTATCCGGCGCTTCTTGCATGTATCAAAGATCCACCCAACTGCCTGACCGTTTTGGGTCCGCCCGAGACCTTGAGCAAGCCTTCGATCAGCATTGTGGGCTCGCGCCGTGCGTCTGGTTTTGCTCTGCGGGAAACGGAAGAGCTGGCTGCCGCCCTGGCCGCGGAAGGGGGTGTCATTGTCAGTGGTGGAGCTTTGGGTTGCGACATCACAGGGCATCGGGGAGCGCTGCGCTCGGGAGAAAGGCCCTGTCCAACGATTGTGGTGCTCGCGGGCGGACTCTCACGCTTCTATCCGCGTTGCAACGAAAACGTCTTTCGACTCCTGCAAAAATCCGGAGCGGTTTTCATTAGCGAAAGACTCTGGGAATATCCTGCCAGACCTTATGATTTTCCGGTACGAAACCGCATCATCACAGGGCTTTCGCCGCGTCTTCTTCTGATGCTCGCAGGTGAACGATCTGGCGCAAAAGTGACCGCCCAGCTCGCATTGGAACAGGGTCGGGAGGTCTTTGTCATGGTGCATCCCGAAGATGATGTGCGCGCACTCGGCTCGAAACAGTTGCTGCTGGAGGGCGCGACACCTTTCTTTTCCGCGCAGGACTATATGCGCATGGCCTGGAGCTGTGACGGCAGGGATTGGTTTGAAGCTGGTTCTGGCTTCGATCGTGTTTAAGGAATTTGTTTTGCTTTCCCGGGGACAAAGTCTTAGTCTATAAGAAAGTACATTCAGCATTAATATCGGAACCGTTGATATCAGAACTTAAGATATTGATGGATCCAGTTGAGGGGAGTGAGACATGCACAGTGTCACTTCACAGGCGACGTGGTGGTCTGTGGTCCGTGCCATGGCCGAAATGGTAATCTTTGGCTATGACGAACTGGAACTGACGGAACGTTACGTTCGCGACGAGCTTCTGGAAGCAGGGTTTTCTTCGACGGATATCGAAGCGGCCTGCGACTGGGTGGAAAAAGCCGTGAATTCGGGAACCGTCGTGGAATCACTCGCTATGCTGCAAAGCAAAGGCGAAGGCGTTCGCATCACCAATCCGATGGAACGCATCAACTTTAGCAACAAGATCTGGTCGAAGATTGAGCTGTGCCGGCATAAAGGGATTCTTTCCAGTGACATCATTGAACGCATGCTCGAAGGAGCCCGCGTCATTGATACTCGTGACTGGGATGATGAAGAAGTCAGCAACCTGCTGGCGGAAATCTTTATCGCCGTGCTGCCTGGAACATCGGAAGGCGACTTCCATGACATGTTCCACGCCTGCGTGCCCGATTACTATTGCTGATAGACGAAAGACCTGTCCCCTCTTACTGGAGGGGCTGTCTTGCTCATACAAAATCTTCTCGCATCCTACTTTCGCGACCCTTGTTTGGATGAAGTTCTGATCAATGGCTGTGATCAGGTCCTTCTTCTCTCTGGCGCTCAAAGGCGCATGGAATCTTCACCTTTTTCCTCCACTCAAAGTATGATCGAAGCCTGTCAGAACCTGGCTTTTTCACAGAACCTGCGTCTGGATCCTTTGATGCCGGCCGCGGGTGGCGCTTTGGAGATGGACGCCGAGCATTTCCGCTGGCACTGCGTCTTGCCTCCGGTTTCACGCGATGGTCCACTTTTGAGTCTCCGGCGTCATCGCCTCCGTGCTCTTGATCTTAAAGATTTTGTGACATCTTTTATGATCACGGAGCTGGACCGTGTTGCCGCTGCGTCCGCACCTCTTTTGATTGCAGGACCTACCGGCGCGGGGAAAACCTCGCTGATGATGGCTCTTTTACAGCGTACGGCCCGGGACATGCGCGTGGCGATCCTGGAACAGCTTGCCGAACTTCCGCGTCTGGGACCGGGATGGATGCGTCTTCTGGCTCAGACTTCGGATCTTGGCGGCGAGGGTGCATTCAGTCTGAGTCAGAGCTTTGATGAGCTGCTCCGCTTGCGTCCTGATCGCATTGTGATCGGTGAATTAAGGCAGAAAGAGGAAGCGCGCGCGCTCCGTCGTGCTGTGCTGGCAGGACATGGAAGCGTGTGGGTGACGCTTCATGCCGGAAGTCCCGAGTCCCTGGCGGCTCGACTCGCCGATCTTGCCGACGAGGATCTTCGGATATGGCAGAGCCTTCTGTGTGAACAGAACGCGCACTATATACTGATGGGTCGAAATTTTCCGCGCGTCACAGGCATCTGGCAATTCACAGAGGACGGACCCCAAAAAAAAGCGCCCTGAATTTCAGGGCGCTTCTTTTCTTTCTTCGACATCAAATCCGGCTTACTTTTTCTTTCCGAAGAAAATCGCGAAGATCTTCTTGAAGATGCCGAGGAAGGAGTTGGGTACGACCTCAGGCTGCACAGGTTTGATAATCGTCTTGCCACGCGGCTGGATGGTCGGCGTTGGCTGATTGGGATTGGTGTGCGCCTTGCGGTGGCGGTTGCCTCCGCGTGGATGCGTGGCTGCCCCTGCAGGTGCAGCAACAGCTGCTGCTGGTTGCTGGCGCGCATCCTGGCGTTTGCCCTTCTGTCCCTTCGGCTGCTGCTCCTGTCCTTTGCCTTCGGCTCCGCCCCGATCCTGGCGAGCTTCGATGCGCGGACCACCGCTCGGTTTCCGCTCGTGCTTAGGCTTATCACCCTGCGCACTGGCGCCGGCTTTTGGTCCGCCACGATCCGGACGTTTCGAGCGATCACCGCCGCGGCGACCGTCTCTTCTTTCCTCTTTGTCATTCATACGGGAACCCTTGAATTCTGGATCTTTATAAGGATTGCCGGCTTTGTCTTCGATCTGCAGATAGGATTCAGGGAACCATTCGGTTTTAATTTTGATGTTTTCGCCAAGGTACTTTTCGATGTCGATCAGATTGTGGCCGTAATCTTCACAGACCAGCGAGTAAGCGGCACCGCTGGCACCCGCACGTGCGGTACGACCGATGCGGTGGACATAGTTCGCTGCTTCGTCAGGCAAATCAAAATTATAAACGTGGGTCACGCTGGAAATATGCAGGCCGCGGCTTGCCACGTCGGTGGCAATCAAGGCTTTGACCTTGCCTTCCTTGATTCTTTGAATCAAGGCAATCCTTTTTTTCTGAGGCAGGTCACCTGTGATCAGATCACATTCGATGCCGTTGCCCATGAGCTTGTACTGAAGCCATTCCGCCACGATCTTGGTATTGGCGAAAACCACCGAACACACGGGTTGATGATCCCGCAGAAGACCGAGCATGACTTGCAGCTTCTGTGTCGAATCACAGATCACGGCATGCTGCTCGATGCGCTCAGGCGTCATCACTTCGGGGTTGGCAGAAATGTATTTAGGATTTTCAAGATACTCGAAAGCGAGTTCCTTGACCTTCTCGTTGGTCGTGGCCGAGAAGAGGAGCTTTTGCGTTTCGGGACTGAGCTTGCTGAGGAAAAATTCCACGTCCTCGATAAAGCCCATGTCCAGCATGCGGTCGGCTTCATCACAGATGAAAAGGCAGAGGTCTTGGGCCGAGAAGACCTTCTTCTGATAGTAGTCTTTCAGACGCCCGGGAGTCGCGACGATAACATCGATGCCCTGCTTGATGCGCTGGGCCTGTTTGTCGTAATCCACCCCACCAAAGACGGCCATGCAGGAAATATTCAGCTGATTGAAGAGCAGCTCCGCATCCGCGGAAATTTGCAGGGCCAGCTCGCGGGTCGGGGCCAAAATCAAAGCCTTGGGCAAGAGACTATTCTCGCCCCCTGCTTCCCTCAGCTTCAAAAGCTGATGGGCGATCGTGATCAGGAACACCCCGGTTTTGCCGGTACCGGTTTGAGCAAAGCCTGCGAGGTCCTGACCCTGGATGGTCTGGGGCAAGCATAAGCCCTGGATAAGAGTGGGTTTTTCCCAATTGAGGGTGCGGACGGCGGCAATCAATTCCTCCGCAAGTGCCAATTCCTCAAAGGTTTCAACGGGAAAGAGCTGCTCGTCTTTGACAACCACGACCTCGTCATCATCATCATCCTCAGGGAGGATGGGAAGACTTGGTTCGATCACCGAAAGAGGTATGTGATCGATAGTAATGTCAGGGGTTTCGACAGGAGGCAGCGCACCAGTCTCTGGCAGGTCCTCGTCGTTGACGGGATTCGCCGCACCTTCCGGAGCTTCTTCGAGAATTGGATCTGAGACTGGCTTGTGAGTTGTCATAAGGTCTTCTTTATCACTCATCGCGTCTTCCGCTGCGTTAAGCAGCTAATTTTTTTTTGAATTTAACCGATATCAAGGCATACAGCCACATAAAAAAGGTGCACGAATGGCAGAAAATCACCCTGATGACCTGGATGCATTGATGGATGTCTCTCAAGCAGACAAGCCCGAGTCAGGCGATGAAACCGCTGAGGCGGCGTTGGTTCACGGGCCATCTGGCGAAAGCGAGAAGGATACCTTGGAAAGCGCGCAGCTCCAAGCTGAAGTCGCAGGCACTGGAGAAAATAACGTAGCGTTTGGCGCGGATGCGGCAGAATCCGTGGCGCCGAAGGCTGCCAAAGTGGACGAGAAACGGGAAAAACTCTTCGCAGATCTTGAAGACGCCAAAAAAGCTATGACGGAGCTGATGGCCTGGAAGGAGGATATGCGACTTCTCGCCATGCATCACAATACGCTGGGGCCCTACTACGATAACTGGACCAAAGAGGCCAATTTGTTTTTCCGCCGACTTGTTATAATTAATAAGCGGCTTGAGACTCTTAGGAAAAAGAAAAGGGCTTAACAATGATCCGTTTGCGCAGAATCAATCCCTGGCCGATCCTCACCTGCGGCGTCCTCGCATCCCTCGCCGCCTGTGTAACTCCGGCCGAGGAGCAGCAGCTTCGTGATGATATCTTTGGTCTTCAAACCCGCGTTCTTCAGATGGAAAACCAGCTGAGCGCGCAGGGGAAAGAGATCAACACCGCGACCAGCCGGCAGGAGGCCTCGGTCAGTACAAGGCTCGATAAGATCTCGATCGAGCTGCAGCGAATGAAGGGTGATATCGACGCACTACGCATTGGAGTGACGACAGGTCAGCTCCCAGGAACCGATCCCGACCAGGAAGGTTCGGTGGCCAAGACTCTGACTCAACTCAACGAACGCATGACGCTGGTCGAAGAAAACCAGAACAAGATCCTCGGCGTCATCGATAAGTCGGTGGAGTCGAGCAAGAAGTCGGATAAGAAAGACGAGAAGGCGAAGGACAAAGAGAAGGCCGCGAAAGCCACAGAAAAAAAAAGCGCTTCGCTGAAAAATCTTGATGATCTGCGCACCGCCTTCGATAAGAAGAAATTCAAGGCGATCGCTGAAGAGGGCGAGAAAGTCCTCGGCAGCCTGAAGGCCAAGAAAGATAAGCAGGAAGCCACCTACATCATCGCCGAGAGCCTTTATAAGTCCGGCAATATCCGTGAAGCCGCTTTGAAATATAACGACTATATTGAAAGCAAGCCCAAGGAAAACATGTCCGTGGCGCTGCTCCGCATGGGCGACTGCTTCCAGCAGCTCGGCGATGCGGAAACCGCGAAGATCTATTATCAGGAACTGATTCAAAAATACGGCAGCTCGGCTGAAGCGAAACAAGCCAAGAATAAGCTGGCCAAACTCTGAACTGGAAGTGAAATGACCCTGATCCTTGGTATCGAATCCAGCTGCGATGAAACAGCCGCCTCGGTGGTCCGTGACGGACGGCAGGCGCTTTCATCCGTTATCAAATCGCAGATCGACGTGCATCGCGCCTTCGGTGGTGTGGTGCCCGAGATCGCGGCCCGTGAGCATCTGAAGCTGATCGATGCCATCGTCGAGCAGGCTCTGCGGGAAGCTGACTGCACTCTGGATCAGCTGGATGCGATCGCCGTGACCCAAGGTCCCGGACTGATCGGAGCGCTTCTGGTCGGCATCGCGTATGCCAAAGGCCTTGCCTTTGCCAGCGGCAAACCCTTGATCCCCGTGAATCACGTCGAAGCCCACGTGCAGGGCGCGGTCCTGGGACTGGACGTCCCCGAGTCCGAACTTTACCCCTGCCTCGCCCTTGTCGTATCCGGCGGTCATACGAATATTTACTATATGCCCGAGCCTACGGTTTATGAGCTTTTAGCCTATAGCATCGATGATGCCTGTGGGGAGTCCTTTGACAAGGTGGCCAAACTCTTTGGACTGGGATACCCTGGTGGGCCCGTGATCGAGGAACTGGCACAAAAGGGTCATGCCGAGCATTATCCGATGCCGCGCATGATGGAGCAGAAGAACAAACTCCTCTTTAGTTATTCAGGTCTGAAAACCTATATGGTAAACTTGCGTGGAAGGCATGCCGCAGATATGAGCGAAGAAAAACTTCGCGACTTCTGCGCCTCCTTTCAGGAAGAAGCCCTTGGCCAACTTGTTCGCAAGCTCGACGGTGCCAGTCAGCAGCGTCCAGCCGCCCGCAGTATTCTGATCGCTGGGGGCGTCGCGGCCAATCAAAGGTTCCGGGCTTTGGCCCAGGCGAAATTAAAAATTCCCGTATATTTTCCCCAACTGCGCTTTTGCTCCGACAACGCCGCGATGATTGCAGCTCTGGGTTATCAGCACTACGTGAAGGCGAACGATACGTCCGTCTTTAAACAACTGGGCTGGGATGCCTTTTCCCGTTATCAGTTTAGCTGAAACGACCAACATTCATCAGCAGGAGCTGCTCCATGTCTATGGGTGAAGACCGTATTAAACAGAAGAAATCACTGAGCCAGGTCTTTTTGAAAACCGATTGGCCCGTGCGCAAAGTCGTCGAACGCCTTCAGTCCCTGCATATCACCCGCGTGCTGGAAATCGGCCCTGGTGGTGGTGTTCTGACCCGGGCTCTGATCGAGCAGCCCTGGAAGGTCACAGCGGTCGAGAAGGACCATCGCTTTGCCGACCGCCTCGAAGAGTACTATGCCGCACGCAAGGGCGAGCTGCCTGGCAGCCTGCGCATCGTGAACGAGGACGTCCTGAAATTCGATCTTGAGGAATGGCTCGATGAATCGAATGAACCAACGGCCATCGTCGGCAACATTCCCTATGCGATCTCCACGCCGATCGTCATGTGGGTGCTTCCCTCTATGCATCGCGTGAAGGGCGTCGAGCTTCTTGTGCAGCTGGAATTCGCCGCCCGCCTTGCCGGTGTCGCGGGCACCAAGGATTACGGCAGCCTTTCCGTTTACACGCAGCTCCGCACCCAGGTGCAGATTGAGTGCAAGGTCGAACGCACCTGCTTCACGCCGGTGCCGGCTGTCGACAGCGCCCTCGTTTTCATGAAGATGCGCGCGCATACGATGCCGGATGATTTCTTACGCAAGGTGGAAACGGTCGCTCGCGTGTCCTTCACGCAGCGCCGCAAAAAACTGCGGAATGCCATCAGGCAATTTTTAACGGAAGAAAGACTGCAGGGCTGTCCGATCGATCTGAATCGCCGACCGGATACCCTGACGCCGGAAGAGTATGTGGAACTGACGAAGTTCATTTATTCGCTATGATGGGACTCGCTCCGAGGCCGTGCGGATCGGTTCATGATCCCAGCTGTTCGTAAGCGGTACGGATCAACTCCTCGGTACTCTCCCAGGCAATGCAGCCGTCGGTAATGCTCTGGCCATAAACCAAAGGTTTTTGCGCCAGATCCTGCTTGCCCTCGCGCAGATGACTCTCCAGCATCATTCCAAGAATACGGCGGTTGCCATTTTTGAACTGGCGGAAGACTTCGCGGAAGACTTCGGGCTGCCGTTTATAATCCTTGCTGCTGTTGCCATGACTGCAGTCCACCAAAAGAAGCCGCTGGCTTTCAGCCGCTTTGATGCGAACAAGGCAGTCTTCGATATGGGCTTCGCTATAGTTGGGCCCCTGATTCCCGCCGCGCAGAATGATATGCGCATCCGGATTGCCCTTGGTCTGCACGACCGCGGTCATACCCTCGCTATCAATCCCCAGGAAATGATGCGGATGCCGGGCCGAGGTCATGGCATCCAGGGCCACCTGCATGCCGCCGTCGGTCGCATTCTTAAAGCCGACTGGCATGGAAAGGCCGCTGGCCATCTCCCTATGCGTCTGACTCTCCGTGGTGCGCGCCCCGATCGCAACCCAGCTGATGAGGTCGGCGATATACTGCGGAACGATCGGATCCAGAAATTCCGTACCGGCCGGAAGATTGAGCGAGGCCACATTCAAAAGAAACTCACGCGCAATCTGCAGTCCGCTGCGAATATCATGACTGCCATCCAGCTCGGGGTCATTGATCAGACCTTTCCAGCCGATGGTCGTACGCGGTTTCTCAAAGTACACCCGCATCACGATCGCGATCCTGTCTTTCACGTCATGACAAAGTTTCGCCAGTTTCCTTGCATATTCCAGCCCGGCCTTCACATCATGGATCGAACAGGGCCCGACGATCACGAGGAGCCTTGGATCCTGACCACTCAGAAGCTGCCTGAGTTCCTCGCGCCAGCTCGAAACATTCTCCAAAATGCTTTCCGGAGCCGGGATTTTGGCTTTCAACTGGACCGGGGACGGGAGCGGGATAAACTCGCTGACGCGCGTATTTTCAATGGACTGCATGGCGATTCCCTTGTGTGTGAGGACCGCCTTCAGAATTAGCGTAGTTTGAATGTTTCACGCAAGAATTGTTCTGAGGCGCGCCTTCAATCGTCCTCATCGTGGAGGTTGATATCTTCCGGATTGTAGGTGTCCTGAAAGTCGAGATCGACCACGCAATCGCCATTGATCCGGGCCTGGCAGGCGAGCCTTACCGTGCCGTCGGTCGGAAGCTTGAGTCGTTTCAGAAGCTTTTCCTCGTCAGGCTTCATCGGGGAAAGATTCTGAGCGCCTTCGGTGATTTTCACGCCGCAGGTCCCGCAACGGCAGGATGCGCAGCCGAAGCGGACCTCGGCACCGGCCTTGCGGCCGGCCAAAAGGATCTTGGTGTTGCTATCGACCTCAGCGAATTTCTGGGAGGGTGTAAACAGGATCCGCGGCATATTGGCTCTTTCGTAGCCTTACACCGAAACAGCAAACTCCCGCAGGGCATCATTGAGCGACGTTTTCAGGTCGGTCGATGCCTTCCGATTGCCGATGATGTAAGCGCAGGATGTGAAAATCTTGCCGCTCCCGACGGCCTTTTCCTTGGTGCCGGGGACGACCACAGCTCTAGGTGGAATTTTACCCCGGGTCTCTTTCATTTCGCCATCGCGGATATCAATGATGGGTGTGGAGGCGGTCAGAGTCACGTTTGCCGCCAGCACAGCCTCGTCTCCCACTTCCACGCCTTCGACCACGATGCAGCGGGAGCCGATAAAGGCGCCGTCCCCGATAATCACAGGCTTGGCGCTAGCCGGTTCCAGCACACCACCCAGGCCCACGCCACCGGAAAGGTGCACATTGGCTCCGACCTGCGCGCAGGACCCGACGGTCGCCCAGGTGTCGACCATCGTATTTTTGCCGACATAGGCCCCGATATTCACATAGGACGGCATCAGCACCACGCCCGGTTCCATGAAGCTGCCGTAACGCGCGGTGGCGGGTGGGACGACGCGGACTTTCAACTCATCATAGTTTCGTTTCAGAGGGATTTTATCGTAGTAAACGAAGGGACCGCAATCCACGCGCTGCATATCCATGACGCGGAAATAAAGAAGAATGGCGGTTTTAACCCAGGCGTTCACCTGCCAGCCGTCACCCACGCGATTGCAGACACGCAGTTCGCCGCGATCGAGCAGCTTGATAACTTCCTTGATCACATGGTC
The DNA here is from genome assembly GCF_035712445.1 of Oligoflexus sp. Taxonomy (NCBI): domain Bacteria; kingdom Pseudomonadati; phylum Bdellovibrionota; class Oligoflexia; order Oligoflexales; family Oligoflexaceae; genus Oligoflexus; species Oligoflexus sp. Next base: position 44,657 of record NZ_DASTAT010000066.1, read on the forward strand.
GCCTTCACGGGCGACTTCGGGTTTTCCGCTGGCCACAGCCGCGTCCATAGACAGGATATCGCGTTCCAATTGCTTAATGTCCATATTTTCCGTCCTTTATAAGACCCCTGAGTTTCGATAGCCGCTGAGCTTATCTTTTTCACCCTCTGTTTTGCTCAAAAGCAGCCGGATCTTCAAGAGCCCAGTGATGGCACCCCGTCCGTCCTGACAGGTTGGGCCTTCACGGGACGGAAATGTAGGACCTTCACGCGCAGGACGCCATCACTGCAGGATCAATGAGCTTTCCCCTAGAAAAATAGTCTCCTGCAGCGTGAGACGGCAACGCAGGACATGCTGCGCATTCACGGGAGGAAAATTCTTTTTGCAAAAAAATGAATGAAAACCGCGCTGGTTGGCATTGCCTTGGATGGTGCTTTTCAGCTGCGGCTTTTCCAAGAGACGCCCATCCAGCGTCCATTCCTGAGTAATACGCTCCCGGACGCCCGGCGGCGCGACGACCGGAGCCACGCAGCAGATGGTCGAACCTTCGGCGAGCTTCGCATTGAATTCACGCGACGACCAGATCGCCGGCAGGTTTTCAACGCCATTATCTTTTTGATCCTCGTTGGTGCCGAAGTGCGGTTTGTTCACCCAAACCGAAAGCAGGGGAAAACGAAAGGCGGGAGGCAGAGCCAGAAGATTCAAAAGAGTCAGCGCCTGCAGAATCGCGGAGCTGATCAGATGCGTGCGGTCGATGCGCGTCGGAAAAAGTGCGAGCGCGGCGGCCGAGGCCATGGCGAGGTAAAAATTCGAAAGATGCCCCGGCCAGACAAAAGGATAAAGAAAACTGCCTGCGCAGAGTATGCTCCAGAGCCGGAGGAGCTGACGGTAGATGGTGATGGGCAGAAGAGTCTTCCACCATTCATCCCAAAGAGTGGTGGCCAGAAGAATCATGGTGACGCAAAGATAAACCCAGCGATGGCTCACGCTGAAAAAAGGCAGGCTGAACATCAGAATATACTGGGTCATGTTCTGCGTCAGGGATTGACTCAGCCAGTTGACGGCCTTCAGACGCGGCGAAGTCTGGCCCTTGGCTTCATGCTGCGTGGCCATGCGTCCCACAAGGTGCAGCAAAAGAAACATGGGAACCAGGGCCAATAAAAAAATAGTCAAACGCGTGGTGTGTTGAAAATCGCGTTTCATCGCGAAAACGGAATAAATACCCCAGCCCAGGAACACGAGCGTGAGGGCTTTGCGCCACCTGGATTTCATGCTTTTGACTTCCACTCCCCGTCTATGGAAACAGGCCATCCTTCTATGATACCCTGGATGGGAGCCGAACTCTAACAGATCCATCCCTAAAATGTCAGCATAAGAGGCACGGACATGCTTCGTCCCTGGTCCATTCTTATTTCTGTTTTCGTACTCAGCTGCAAATCCTTGCCGCATGACCGGCATGCCAGCGCGCAATTCATGCGAATGGCGACAGAATCAAAGGCTACGCGTCTGCTGGCCACAGCGGACACAAGACGCCTGTTCCAGGCGATGGCTCGCGTGGATTCGGATCAATCCTGCAGCGGCGTCCTGATCGGCAAAGACGCGGCACCGGACAGTCCCGCCTATCTTTTAACAGCCGGTCACTGTCTCATGGACCTTGAGGATATCCGTTCGTCCCAGCGTATTTTCCGCGATGCGTTGCCGCGCTCGGATCGCAATGCGATTCATTTTGAGCGGGGCGATTTTCGAATCGGTCGCGTTCTTTATGCGACGATGAAGGGCGTGGATCTGGCGATTGCGGAAATCACGGAGGACGATAACGCGGCCTCCATCTTTCGCCTCACGGAAAGGCAGGAGCTTGATGCGGAAGACGCGCGGGCTCCGCGTGCGCTCACGCTGCGGCAGTTGAAAGAACGCGGTATTGAACCTTTGCCCTGGGCCAAAAAACTTCCTGAGTTCGGTGATCAGATTCGCATCATCAGCGCGGCCGTGGATGATGAGACTGATGCGGACATCCTGCGCGAGCACCGCTGTCGTCATGAAGGGCTTGCCGATGTCATCGAAAGCATCTGGCATTGGCATGGGGTCGCCCGCAATAACTGTGACGATATATTGCCCGGCGCTTCGGGTGCACCCGTTTTAAACAAGGATGCCGCTCTTTTCGCCATTGTGAATACCAGCAGCCGCAATGCTCTGAGTCAAGACTGTTACCTCGGGCAGCCCTGTGAATTAACGGAAAAGAGTTTTCAGGTCGCCGCCGCGCGCAATTATGGAACGCTCGTTCTCCATCTGCCCTCATGCTTCAATGCCCAGGGGAATTTTGCGCCTGAAGAGCCTCGCTGCACACTGGAACGGCGCGGCCAGGCCACGGTGCTGAGTCAAATTCCAACGCCTTTGAATCCTGGAACACGGACGGAAGCGGAACGGGAATGGGGCGTCACTCTTCAGCCTGTGGATTCGGGCAGCCGTGGTTTTCATTACAAAACTGTAAGCCTGCCCATGCAATCGTGCCAGCAAATGGATGGCTACAGCGAACGGCTTCCCTGGCCCGGACCCGATCTTCGTAAACTTCCCGCGCCCCTTTCGGCTGGCCTCTATGCGCTTTGCATCGTAAGTGAGAAAGAATATGAGAACCAGGATCTCAGGCATGCGGCCATGATTATTCTGAATGTGGACAATCAAGCGCCTCAGCTCAAGCCGCGGCTCGTCACGCAACCCAACAGTCAGGAGCCCCTTATGGCCGTGCGCAAAAGCTGTCGGAATCTGCCGCTCCGCGCGACCTTCGAGCAAAGGCGGCGGTGCGCTGTGGCGGTGCTGTCGCTTGAAATTCAGCCCTATGAAATCGTTGATTTTTATCACGGCCTTGTCGACGGCAAAGCCCAGGATTGCCGATCCGTGAAAAACGAAAATCGCGGCGCGCAGCTCTCAATTCCTGTCGATCAGCTTCCTGCATCTCTCTGCGTGTGGGCTGTGGATGGCGCAGGCAACAGGTCTGAGGAGCCGGTCATCCTTCCAATCCGCGCGGCAAACCGCCGTGAAATAATCGAAGCAACTGACGTCATGGCGGACTGGAGTTTCCAGCAACCTTAAGTCCTTGATGTCAGCCTGTAACAGTGATTATATGCAAAGCGTCAGCATTTCTTCTGATGAAATAGTTTCGCCCAGCTTTTTTTGGGTCTATAATCCGGACAATTCTCAAAGGGCGATGAAAAACTATAGTGGGGACTGGTGAAAAAATGCAGTCAAATATTACTCCAGCGCAGCCTGAACGTCATCATGGTTCCGACCAGGATCAGCAGGATGATGTGATTGTGGATATGGAAGTCCTGAATGTCGTCAGCAATCACGGTGGTGATGCTTCTTTCCTGCAGTATCTTTTGGGACTTTTCGAGAAACATGGTCAGCAAAGTCTGGATGAATTGAAAGCCGCTTTGCAAAAGCGCGACCCCGCTGCTCTACGGCATGTCGCCCATCGTTGGCGTGGCAGCTGTTTGAATGTTGGGGCTGTGCGTCTGGCTGAAGTGCTCGGCCGCATCGAGGATGATCCCATCAACGGCCAGGAAGCCGATGAGAGCCTTGAGGCGATTGGAAAAAATTGCGAGGATCTTTTTCTGAGAAGCTGCCAGCAATTGCGCCAGCAGCTTCCCGGAATCCATCCTTCCTAAGGCGCCGCTGATTCAGGGAACCAATGGCAGAGCCAGTTCTGTGAGGCGCGTTCCCGTCTGAATCAACTGCACAGGATACTGCTCGTTCACATAGTTCGCATAGAGTGGATCGCGCGTGTCCACCACCACGACGAGTCGATGTCCCGCCGGGATATCATAGGCTGCGATGTTCAGGTCAACCACGACTTCGTTGGAACGATCCAAGGGGGACCGCTCGCTGACCACTCCGTGCGTGATCAAAGTGCCCTTGGCCCAAGGATCGCAGTCATAGAGATAGGCGATCATCTGCTGGGGAATCTTGTGGGCAGCGGACCAGATGCGAACCTGTGGAGCACCCCGCAGTCGGGCGGACGATTTGAATTTATCCGTCATATAAAGCGCGGCGTGGCGTCGATCAATTTTGGTGAGCTGCTTGATGATCGGCAGATTCAAAGTTGCATCGGCCGTATCGGAAAGCAGCGGCAGACCACTGGTCGCACCGGAGTCCACGCTGCCGGTAAAGGCCACGCCATTGATGGCTTCAGAAATGTCCTCGGCAATCTCTTCGATGATTCCAAGATCCGCCAGCTTATTCACGGGCTTCAGCTGCATCAGAGGCTGCTTGCTGACCAGAGTCGGAAACTCGGCATAGAATTCCCGTCCACGCGGCGCCTGCATCGAGATGGGGGCCTGGCTGCGCAGGCTGGATGGAAGCTCCATCAGGTAGGTATCAAACCAACGGTGCGTTTCATTCCAGATGTCGCTTGGAAAGCCAAAGAGCCCGGGAATCGCGGAACTCGCGTGGATTCCCTTGTCCAAATAAAACTGCTTGGGGCCCTGCAGTTTCTCATAGAATTCCCGCATCTGCGCCGGTGGAAAAAGCCCATCCTGATAGCTGTTCGCGACCAGGACCGGAGCCTTGCGCGCGTTGATCTTATCCACGTAACTCAGAGGCGAACGTTCCACAGCCCAGGCGCGCGCGACGTCCGCTTCCACATTGTTTCGCAGGCGACGGGCCTGAATGCCCACCTCCGGATCCAGTCGTCCAAGCAGCTTGCCTGACAGCAAAAGAAGATTCATCCACACTTCGCGAATGGTTTCCTTGCCGTAAAGCGCCTGCTCCAGATTACCCCAACCGCTCATCGCCACAGCGGTTCGAATGCGCTCCTCGTTGGCCAGGGCCATCAGGGAAATACCGGCCCCATAGGAGACGCCGGCCATGCCGAGCCGCGTGACGTCGAGGCGCGTGTTCTCTTCCATCCAGTCGATCATGGTGCTGACGTCCCGCAGGTCGTTCGGTCCGGCGACGGTCACAAGGCCTTCAGACGTGCTGAAACCCCGCGTGGCATAACTCAGCACCACATAGCCCTTGGCTGCGAATCGGCGCGCCTGCAGATGGTATTCATCCTCGGTCAGCGTCCACGAATTCACAAAGATCAGACCGGGACGGTCACCAGGAAAATCCTTGGCCTTGGGTTCGAAGAGTATGGCGGCGAGTTCAGTGCCATCAAAAGACGGGATGCGGAGGCGGGTTGTTTCGAACTTATCACCCCAGACTTTCAGGTCTGAATCGGATGACTCTTCAGGCGTCGGGCCGCCACAGGCAAACAGGAACAGTAGGAAAAAGACAATAGGATACCGCTGCAATCCATTCGCTGTCATAGTGATCCCCCCGGATGTGACAATGAAAATGGAGAAACGTATGGGCACACCGGTCAGGAGGGCGAGTCCTGACCAGTGTTATGTCCTTCATTCTGTCAAACTATGTAAAACTGTCTGTATGAAGGTCAATACATTGGGCGCACGTTTAGAATGACCGATGCATTTCCGCTTTGTCCAGTAAAAAGTTGAAAGGCGAACACTGCCAAAGAGTCATAATATCGATTCTTGAAGCGCTGGTCGAAAGCCTGGAAATCTAGTAAAATGGCTGCTGTCCGGTTAGGTCCAGAGGAGAATACTTATGAATTATGCGTTCGCGTTCGTGCTCGGTCTTCTGCCCCTGTCACTGCAGGCTGCTGACAATAACGAAGGGTTTCAGGCCACCCGGCAACTCACGGGTGAGTTGCTAAATGATAAAGAATCATTTGGTGGCAAGGTTGTTGATACGATGGATGTTGCAGATTATACCTACGTGCAGTTTGCGCATGGCAAGGAAAAGTTCTGGCTGGCGACCAGCAAAACCAAGGTGAAGAAAGGCGACAGCGTTTCGTTTTCCGATCCTCAGACCATGCATAAATTCCACAGCAAGTCGCTCAATCGAACCTTTGATCAGATCTATTTCGTGACGACGCTGAACGTCAAACCACAGTTTTAAGTCTGCGGCAGCTGGTCGAGCAGCATTACGATGAAACAGAGTTCCTCGGCCAGCTCCTTCAAAGCATCATAACGTCCCGATGCGCCCCCATGCCCTGCGCTGATCTCGGTGCGTAGCAGCAGAAGATTTTTATCCGTCTTCATATGCCTGAGCTTCGCCACCCACTTCGCGGCTTCCCAGTAAAGCACCCTTTTATCATGTAAACCCGCGGTCACGAGCATCGAGGGATAGGCCTGCTTTTTCACGTTCTCATAAGGCGAATAGCTGCGAATCCGTTCATAGTCGCCGGGATTATTCGGATTGCCCCACTCATGATATTCAAGCCGGGTGAGCGGCAGCGTATCATCGAGCATGGTATTCAGAACGTCGACAAAAGGCACGGAAGCGACGATGCCCAGGAATAATTCCGGACGCTCGTTGGCGACCACGCCCATCAGCATGCCTCCGGCGCTGCCGCCTTCGCCCACGATCCAGCCCTGCTTTGTGATGCCAGCGCTGATCATGTGATCACAGATGGCCAGATAATCCCGGAAGGTATTCCACTTCTTATCCAGCTTGCCGTCCAGATACCAGCGGCGCCCCATATCCATTCCACCCCGCACATGCGCGAGCGCATAGATATAGCCGCGATCCACCAGCGTCAGGCGATAGCTGCTGAAGTCGGCGTCCATGGTTTCGCCATAGGATCCATAGGCGTGCAGGAGCACCGGCCGCGGCGCCTCCAGTCCAAACTTTTTATGATAAAGAAGCGTCACGGGAACGCTGGTCCCGTCATGGCTCTTGGCCCAGATGCGTTTGACGGCATAGTTGTCAGGATTGAAGTTCGGATCGGGAATGTTCCGCTGCTTCAGAAGGATACGCTGTCCTGTGTTCACATCGTATTCGAAAAGGCAGGACGGCATACGCGGGGTCGATGCCCAGTAGCGGAAGCACGAGGATTTAAAATCACGGCCGCTGAATGCGCTCAGGTCGTATGCTTCCTCGTCGAGGCTGATGAAGAGCGGCTCCAAACCATCGAAACGCTGCAGGCGCAGGCGCGGCAGACCTTCGCTGCGTTCCTGCAGGATGTAATAGTCGTGAAAGACGACGAGGCCTTCCAGGAGGATGGTCGCCTGATGGGGCAAGAGATCGCGCCACTGGGCTCGACCTGGATTATTCACCGGCGCACGCACCAGACGGAAATTCTCCGCCTCCCAGTTGGTCACGATAAGGAATTCGTCCCCGCGATGGCTCACCTCATATTCATGACCCGTGTGCCGCGGCTCGATCAGCTGAAAGTTCGTGCCGGGCTCGCTGACCCGATGGGCGCGCATTTCGTTGGCGTCATAACCATGGCAGCTGATGAAGACGAATTCATCGCTCTCGGAGGCATCCAGCCCTACGAAAAAGCCGGGATCCTCTTCCTTGTAGACAAGGATATCCTGCTCCTGCTTCGTACCCAGGCGATGGTAATAGACTTCAAGGGGGCGGTCATGCTCATCGAGCTTCACATAGAAAAATTCATCGGAACTCTTCCACTCGAAGCATGAGGACGCGCCTTCGATCACGTCCTTCAGCGTACGGCCGGTCTTGAGGTCCTTTACCCTTATGGTGTATCGTTCGTCGCCGTCCGTATCAATTCCATAGGCCACCAGCTTGTGATCCCGACTGATATCGACAAAGCCCAGCTCACAGAAATCGGAATCAGCGGCCAGTTTATTGTGATCGAGGTAGACCTTTTCAGGGGCATCCAGGTCGTTCAATTTACGGCAGTAAAGGGGATACTGATGCCCCTTCTTATAGCGGTGGTAGTACCAGAAATCGTCATCCTTTTCCGGCACGCTGCTATCATCTTCCGCAATGCGTCCCTTCAGCTCCTGATAGATCTGGTCGCGACGTTTACGCAGCGGCTGCATCACTTTTTTGAAGTAAGCATTCTCGGCTTTCAAATAGGGAAGCGTGGCAGGATCCTTGATGTCTTCAAGCCAGCGCCATTCGTCGATGTGATGCAAGGGAGATTTGGGGCGCAGACGGCGTTTGCGGGCCTTCGGGGGAGTCAGTTTCATACGTACAATTCCACGAGTTCATCTGCCAAATACGCTTGGCGGGATGCCTCATTGTGCCCCTGTTTTCAGTGTTTGTCAAAGCACTGAATGACTTCATTGCGGGTAAAGTGCCGGCTGTTGCATTTCTTGCAAACGTACTTGGCGCCATCGCGATAGAACTTCTCTTCCCCATCGCGATTCCTTCCGGTCTTGACGGACTGCATGGCTTTTTCCGCAGCTGCCGCTTCGATGTCGGCTGTGGTCAACGTCGGCCCGTTTTCCGCTGGAGCCGCGCCCTCCTGCTCGGCTTCGTGGCTGTCATAGCATTGGATGACTTCGGACTTCGTGAAGAGTTTTTTGTTGCAGATACGGCACACATACTTGGCGCCGTCGCGGAAGAATTTTTCGCCTTCGCTGCGAGCGGCCGCCCGCCGTGTCCGGCTCTGTTCCAGCGTCTCCTTGCCCTGAGGCGCCGGAGCTTCTTTCTTCGCCGGTTTTTCCTCGGCACCTGTGACCCAGACGTCTTCCTCGGGCTTATGCGCATCAAAGCAGGCCAAGACTTCGGTCCGGCCGAAGAACTTCGCATTGCACTTTTTACAGACATACTTCGCGCCATCGCGGAAGAATTTTTCATCGCCTTCTTTTTTGGAGGCCACACCCGCTTTTTCCTGCTCCCGGTGGCGGTCATAGCAGGCAATCGCTTCCTGATACTTTTTGTATTTCTGATGACAGCTATGACAGCGGTAGCTGTTCCCTTCTCTTTCAAATTTACTGCCTTCGGCGGGGTGGACGGGCGCTTCATCATGGCCAGGAACAGGCGCGTCCATCGCCGCTGCGTCCTCAGCCTGAGGCCGTCTGGCCTTGGGTGCTGGCGGTGCGGCGTCCTTGGGTTTTTTCGCGGCCGCTTTGGGAGGCGTGGGTGCTTCGCTGCGCGGAGCGGGGGTTTTCACCGGCGGGAGCTTATGTTCCCCACCGGCGAACGCAGCCAGATTTTTCAACTTTTCTTCCACGGTCTGCGTTTTTTTGTAGCGCGCCTCGGCATCTATTTTCTTCTGGATCTCATCCTTGCAGGTGCGGGCGCATTCCTTGGCCTGAATCATTTTTTCATAAACGCGTTTGCAGTAAGTGCAGCGGTAGACCTTGCCTGATTTCTCGCTTTTATCCTGTACCGCAGACTGATCCATATAGCGTTTGATGCAGGCTTTTAAACAATTGTCGGCCTGGGCTTCGCTGCCGTAACGGGTGCCGCACATGCCGCAGATATAAAAGAGGCCCTGCTTGACGACCCGCCGGACAGAGTTCTCTTTGTTTTTGTCGATGGCCCTGGGAAAAGCCATGTTTTCTTCGTTCCTTAAAGGGATCAGCCCCCATCTCCCCATCGGCGGATTTTGGGGGAAGTGAAGGGCGATTTCGTTCTCAGCCTGATAACTTTTTGTTTTTATTAAATATTTTACTTTATTAAAAATCAAAAACAATTTGACATTACCCAAATCGACGGCTATTTATGCCCTGTCAACACAACGGCTTTTGGCGAGGAACCCATGAATTCCAAGGTTACATACCTTTCGAGCCGCAGTCTGGCGGCCTATGAAACCATGCTGATCGAAACTTTTGCGCAGCAGTATAAACGTGACACCCGCAAGCAGCGAATGAAGGTCCTCGGGATCTGGCTTGGCTTCACCGGCCTCGCGTTCCTGGCTTTGGCCTTGCCCCTGTTTATTCAAGACTTTTTGCGTATGCTCTGGCTCTGAAGGTCCTGTACACTGGAAATCGCTCGCCTTATCGCGTGATGATGTCCAGGAGGATCCCCATGAGCAAGAGCAAGACCGACCCCAAAAGCACCAATAAAATGAGCGATGAAAGTTACCTGCACGGCTATACCACGGTCGAGCAGGAACGCTTGCGTCATCAGGCTCGCTTCACCGAACAGAGCATCTATCGCAACATCGACCTCACGGGCGTCGACCGCCTCCTTGAGGTCGGCGTGGGCGTCGGAGCCCAGTCGGAAATCATCCTGCGCCGTTATCCCGAAATCAAAATCGTCGGCATTGATCAGAATGAAGCGCAGCTCGCCAGCGCTCAAAGGTCGCTGGATGCCATACCCTGGGCCAAGGGCCGATACGAGCTGCAGAAAATGGATGCCACCAGTATGGATTTCGAATCGCATACCTTTGATGGCGCCTTCATCTGCTGGGTGCTTGAGCATGTTCCGACGCCCGAGCGCGTTTTAAGTGAAGTGCGGCGCGTCCTTAAAAAAGGCAGCCGCATCTTTGTCACCGAAGTGATGAATCACTCCTTCTTCCTGGAGCCCTATTCACCGAATGTCTGGAAATACTGGATGGCGATGAACGACTTCCAGCATGAACAGACCGGCGATCCCTTCATCGGCGCCAAGCTCGGCAACCTTCTCCTGGCTCAGGGTTTTACTGACATTGACACCAAGGTCCACACCTGGCACTTCGACAACAGGAATCCGGATAAGAGAAAACTCTATATCGAATTCTGGACGACGCTGCTTTTGAGTGCGAAGGATCAGCTTTTGAATGCGAAGGTGATCGACGAGGAGACGCTGCAGCAGGCCCAGAAGGAATTGCGTCAGGTCGCCAAGGATCCTAACGCAGTCTTCTATTTTTCCTTCATGCAGGCGCAGGCCGTGCGCTGAATTCAGGGCAGGCGGGCCATCACAGGCAGGTGGTCCGACACCAGGTCCCGATAGGATGGAATCATATTTTCCAGTTTCGGGATGGTGATGGGGTTCAGTTCCACGTTACGCGTACTGATCATGTGATCGAGCATGGGACGGCTCGGTGAAATAAAAGTATACTCACCGTTCAGGGCCAAAGGCTTGGTGTGGAACGTATAATTCTCCGGCTTATCCGTCCAGGGTTTGAAGACATTGAGTCCCGCCTGCCAGGTCACAAGTTCATTGAAGTCACCGAGCAGTGTCACCTGGGCTCCTGGAACCCGCGTCGTGAGATCGGCTACGTAGCCTTCAAGAGCTTTGTTGGCGGCCTCACGGCGCTGCTGGCTATCATCTTTTGTTGTGGCTTTCAAATGAACGGCGATCAGATAGACATCCTGTCCGGCGCGACTGCCGGTCTTGATTCGAAAATGAGCCTGCAGGGGTGGCCTTGGAAAACTGTAGTTCTGTTTGACGAAAAGAAGTTCCCAGTCCACCAGCTCCAGGTCGGCCTGCCGATAAATAAAGGCCAGTTTCTGATAGTCGTTCGGTCCATACTGATGCGGGGACAGCACGCCGCTGAAACCAGGCAGTTCATCCAAAAGCTGCTGAAAGGCGACTTCGCTCGCCACTTCCTCAAGCGCCATGACATCGACGTCCGTCTGCTTCACCACGTCGCTCGCAATATCCACCGCGCGATCCGACTTGGGAAAATTTTCAATGTTCCAGGTTCCGAATTCAAAGGTATTGGTATCTCCGAGCTGCGGAAGAATGGGCTCGCCATCGTCATCCATCGGAGCAGGCAAGGGAGTCGACGTTGGCGTCACGGGAGCAGGGGACGGCAAGGGCTGCTGTGCAGGGGCGTCCGGCAGATCAGGGCGTTTGGGCGTCGAGCCGGAATCGGTACATGCAGTCAGCGCTATCAGCAGAAAAGAGAGGATGAATCTCTGCATAAAGGTTTCCTTGCACACGTTAAGTTCAGCGATTTCTTAGCACGAACGAGTGATAATGGACAGTATATTTCTCAGTCAGGATCGTGCATGCTGAGTCAAAAAAATATTGAATACAGGGAGTTAACTTGCGCACCATGGTGAAGAGTCGACGGGTCGACTCAAAGCTTCTCCTCCTGAGCATCATGCTGGGATCCTGGTTTTTACAGGGAAACAAGGCTGCTGCTGCTGCCGCACCCACGGTCAAACAGCCGGTGGATTGTCAGCTGCAGGGGGGCGAGTGGGCCCAGTGTCTGACGGTGGATGTCCCCGAAAATCGTAGTAAAAAAGAAAGCCGCACCCTTTCCCTTCATGTCGCCCTTTATAAAGCCCAGGCTCCTTCGAAAGATTATGCTCCTATTTATATGCTGGCAGGCGGCCCAGGTCAGGCGGCCACAGAGGGCTTTGTGCCTCTGCCGGAAACCTTTCGTCGGCTGCGGCAGCATCACGATATTATTTTGATCGATCAAAGGGGTACCGGCTCCAGCCATCCTTTGCGCTGTATGCGGGACACGGATCCGAAATGGGATCTGCTATTTAATGAAGATCTGGCGCTGGAACACAGCAAAAAATGTGTCGAACGTTTGCGGGCCGATACGGATCTGACCGCATACACCACCGATGCGGCGGCCCATGATCTGGAGGCCGTGCGACAGACACTCGGTCATAAGAAAATCATACTCTTCGGTGTTTCCTATGGAACGAGGCTTGCGCTGCGCTATCTTGCGCTTTATCCCGATGCCGTCGCGAAACAGATTCTGGAAGGCGTGCTGCCGCCTTCGGTGAATTTCATTCGGGAAAGGCAGGCCGCAGCGGAAAGTCTTCAGGGCATCGCCGCGCTTTGCCGCAAGGATCCCGATTGCCAGGCTTGGGGTGACCCATGGGAGCACTATCAGAAATTAAAGCTCGCCTGGGCGCGAAATCCCAAGGTGAAGGTGATGGACCCGCGTTCGGGAGCCATGAAGGAAGTCGTTCTACGTCCGCAGCACATCGAATCGGGCATCAACAGCCTTCTCTATCATCCCCTTGATATGTCGATCGTCCCTCAGGTCCTTTACGAGGCGCAGGCTGGGAACCTCGGGCCGCTGCTGGCGAAAGCACTGAGTTCCGATAGCGGCATTTATGATGGTCTTTATTATCTTCTGGTCTGCGCCGAGGATATGCGCGATCTCGGAACGCCACTGACTGATTCGCAAAAAATTATAGCGAAGATGTGCAGCTTTCTGCCGGATACCACGCTGCCCAAAGATTTTCGCGTGCAGCCCCTGAGCCAGGTCCCTACGCTTTATCTTTCCGGTGGTCTGGATCCTGTCACCCCTCCGCGTTATGTGGAAAGCCTCAAGGCATCGTTGCCGCAGTCCACGCATCTTATCCTGCCCGACTATGGGCATAACATCAGTTATGTGAGCTGCGTTCAGGATGCGATGATTGAATTCATTGGATCGGACAAGGCTCAGATCACGCCGCCGGAGTGCCTCAAAAAAATGAGAGGCCTGCATTTTTTCAAGGGAGCGCCGAAGACATGATCGAAGTCAAAGAGCTGAAAAAATCCTTCGGCAAGGTGGAGGCTGTGCGTTCCGTCAGCTTTCATGCCGAGGATGGACAGATCACAGGTCTTCTGGGTGATAACGGTGCCGGCAAAACCACAACAATTCGCATGCTGGCCGGGACTCTGACGCCGGATGCGGGTGTCATTCATCTCGATCAAAAACCTTTGGCCGTTTATGATCGCCAGCAGCGTCGCAGCATCGGCATTCTGTCCGATGCCAAGGGCCTTTATGAAAGACTCTCGACTCGCGAGAACATGGCCTATTACGGGCAGCTCATGGGACTTTCCGGGGCGAAGCTGGAGGCAGGTCTTGATCGAGCCCGAAGGCTTTTGGATCTGGACGATATTCTGGACCGACGCGTCCAGGGATTTTCCACAGGCCAGCGCATGAAGGTGCTTTTGGGTCGTCTTCTCGTCTATCAGCCGAAGAATTTGATCCTGGATGAACCCAGCTCAGGCCTTGACGTTCGTGCCACACGGAAATTAAGAGCGATCCTGTCCCGTCTTCGCGATGAAGGGCATTGCCTCGTTTTTTCGAGCCACATCATGCAGGAGGTCGAGCTTCTCTGCGATTCGGTGATCGTGATGCATGATGGAAGGTCTTTGGGTCAGGCTCCGGTGGGTGAATGGAACGCCCGGGCTGGTGTCGACAAATTTGAAGATGCATTCGTCGCTGCGATCGAAGGAGGTCAGTATGCTCCGTGATATTGGGATTGTGATTCGCAAGGAACTGCTCGATCTGTCCCGCGATCGCCGCACCCTGCGTTCGATGGCCGGTATTCTTTTGGGTATGCCGCTGGTTTATGTGGTCTTGATTGGCGTTCTTCTTTCGCAAATGAAAGAGAACATGGAACGCACGGTTCAGGCCGGGGTCGTAGGTTGCGTGCATGCGCAAAGCATCTGCGATTTCCTGCGGGAAAATCGGGTGGACGTCACGGCGCTGGAAAAGGTGGATACGGGCCTCATTTCGAACCGAAAGCTTGATGTCATCATGCATCTGCCGGACGATTATGAAAGTGCGCTGCTCGATTTTCGGCGGCCCAAAATCGGTCTTTGGTATGATGAGGTCGAGGATAAATCAAGTTCCGCCATCAAAAGGATGGGCCTTCTCCTGGAACGCTGGCAGATCGGTCTCGGCTATCGGCGAGCCATCCTGCGCGGGGTTGATCCTGCGACGCTGAAGCCGCTGCAGATTGAAGCCAGCTCCATCAAACCGGAAAAAGGTTTCAGCTATGGCTGGGTCCAGCTCTTCATGTCCTCTCTTCTGATGTCCTGCTTTCTGGGAACCTATCATCTGGCTGTCGACAGTGTCGCTGGTGAAAAGGAAAGAAATACCCTGGAATCCCTGATGCAAACAGCGACGCCTCGTACGGCGTTCATGCTCGGGAAATGGCTGAGCCTGTCGCTGGTCGGGTCGCTTGCACTTCTGACGTCGGCGCTGATGTTCAAGCTTTTAGTGGAAGCCAAGCCGCTGCAAAACTTCCTGGGCATGGCGTCGGAACTTTCCTGGGATTTTATTGGCAAGAGTCTTTTGATCTGCATTCCGCTCATTCTGATGACGACGAGTCTTCAATTCATGATCGGCACGCTTTCACGTTCCGTCAAAGAGGCTCAAACCTATGCCAGTCTTCTTTCCATTGTGGGTATTCTGCCGGCTTCCTTCGCCAACGTGCTGGAGAAAATGCCGAATGCCCAGTGGTTTCCGAGCCTCGGGCAGACGCTGACCATGCTGCGTTTGGGTAAAGAGCAGCCAGTCAATTGGCTGGCCTGCCTCGTTGCCAGCGGTGCAACTCTGCTCGTGGCGGGAATTTTTCTGCTGGTCGTCTATCGAGCCTTTCATAATGAAAAGCTGTTTCGTTCAGGAACCTGACTGAGTAAGATCCATGGTGCGCCGTCCCACAAAGTAAGTAAGGTGGCCCATGACAAAACACAAGACTTCCCTGGAACCTCTCGGCGAAGATTGGCAGGAAATTCGTCTGCCTTTCGCCAACCTTGTTCGCTCCTTCGTTTCTGGCGACCCGCATGGCGATCGCATCCGTGTGCGCTATTATAAAACCAAGGACAAGGATGTCCTCATGGGCCGCATCTGGTTTGGTCCTGGTGCGGAAGGCCCTCCGGGTCATACGCATGGCGGGGCCCAGGCTGCGGCGATCGATGAGATCTGTGGTGGGGCCGTATGGGCCCATGGCTATAAAGTGGTCGCCTTGAATCTGGAAACGGATTTCGGCACATTTGTTCCCTTGAATACGGAACTCGTTCTGCATGGCAGCATCACCAAGCGTGAAGGCCGCAAGATCTTTACGGAAGGCCGTATCGAGGATCTGAATGGTCGCGTTCTTTCGAAAGGCCGGGTGCTGTTTTTGGAATTGAACGAAGAGCAGATCGCCAAACTTTCCGGTTTCACCGGTGGACTCGAGCTGCCGTCCGAAGTTCTGCCTCCTAAAAAAGACGAGATCTGAAGGGAAAACACGCATGTTTGTTGGAAGCCTGAGTCTGACCGTCACGGATCCCAAAAAAAATGTAAACTTCCCGGCTCTCATTTTTTATCCGACAGCCACAGCTTCCAGCCCCGTGAACTTTGGCCCTTATCCCATGGATCTGGCTTTGAATGCCCAGGTCCAGGGTGAACATTGCCCGCTGATCGTGATTTCCCACGGATCGGGCAGCACCCCGCTCGTGTATCGAAACCTCGCCACTTTCCTTGCAAGACAGGGCTTTGTCGTGGCAATGCCCGAGCATCCGGGCAACAATCGCAGTGATAACAGCCTGGATGGAACCGTCGCGAACCTTGAGCAAAGGCCGCGGCATCTGCGCCTCACCATGGATGCGGTGCTTTCCGATCCCCGTTTCACGCCGCATGTGGACGCGCATCATGTGGCCCTCATCGGCCATTCGCTCGGCGCTTATACAGCCCTCGCACTGGCCGGAGCCCAGCCCTGGTCAGGCCTTGGGCAAAGGATCGAAGTCGAGGCGGATTCACGTATTCAGGCCCTGGTCCTCCTGGCTCCCGTGGCTTCCTTCTTTTCTCCGAACGATTCCCTGCGCAACGTGCACGTGCCGATCCTCATGTTTGCCGGCACCGAGGATCGCATGACTCCGAAGTGGCAATCGCAGCTCATCCTTGACCTCGTCCCTGGACGCGATCAGGTTATTTTTCACGCAATCGCCCATGCCGGGCACTATTCGTTTCTGAGCCCCTTCCCTCCGGCCATGAAACGCCCTGATTTTCCTCCGTCACAGGATCCCCCGGGATTTGACCGCGAACGTTTTCATGACGAGATGCATGAAACGATTCGCAGCTTTCTTCACACGCAGCTGGGTCTATGAAACCGTGCACTGACGGAAGACCTGGACTGAGACGGGTTTATCCAGACCATAGCCCATGATGATGGAAAGCCCCGTATAGGTGCAGCGAACAGTGGGATAAAGGTCCAGCGTGAACTTGAAGGCGGAGGCATGATAGGCCCCGTAAAGGCCGCTGCAGTCGCCTCCCAGGGGGACCAGGAAGTCGAGTTTCACATCGCTGAGATCTGTGGGCTTGATAAGGGCGGCATCAACTTTCGCGACCTTGGCGATCTGGGGAATCATCAAGGCTTTGAGGTCATCCTGGGCCAGATTCACAAGGCTGCAGGCGGAGGCTGCGGGTGCGAGGGAAAGCGAACCTAGAACGGATCCAGTCAGGACAATCCAGCTTGCCTTTGTCATGAACGTATCTCCCGAAATAAGTTTACTTGTTTCCTGAGAGAGACGCTAACATTCGCAAGCGAAGGGGGCAATGGCGCGTCCCAACCATGACGAAAGTGGTTTTCGCGCCGCGATGATGAGGCTGGTTGGGAGCGTGGTGTTACTGTTCGATCGCTTCCTGGAGCGGAATGATTTCAATCTGGGGATCGAATTCTTCGCGCAGAATGCTCTGAATCGCGGCCAGCGTTCCCGTCACAGAACTGGGACAGGTGCCGCAGGCGCCTTCATAGCGAATCGTGAGGAAGTGATCTTCAAGTTTCAGAATCTCCAGGTCGCCACCATCACCCTGCAGAGCGGGACGAATGGTGCGATCCAGGATGGCTTCAATCTTCGCGAGTTCAGGCGAAAGCTCTTCGCGGCGCTTTTCCTCGGGCGATTGAAAGTTGGGATTATGGGTAGGCAGAAGAGCCCTGATCAGCTTGCGTGAGCTTTCCAGAATCTCGTCCCAGGAGACGGAACCGTCCTGGGTCAGGGTAATGGCATTCTCAAAGAAGTGGACCTGGGTCACTCCCCTTATTTCAAAAAGGGCCTTGGCCAGGGGAATATGCGCGCATTCCTCAGCCGTGGAAAGAGTGATCTTGCCCGTGGTTTTCACATCAAGGTTACAGATGATTTTCTTCGCGTACGGGTTTGGCGTCGGTTGAATCATCATCTTGACGTCCATGGACGAACTCCTTTGCCCTGAATCATTTGACTGCTGCAAAGACACGATTATACCTCAATCCCCATTAAACCGTTATGCCGCCGTAATTTTCCAGAAGACTCAGCATGCGGGACTGCATGGTGGCATCCTGAATCCGATACATCACATCACGGACAAAGGCCTTGGCCAGCATCTGCTCAGCTTCCGCGCGGGGAATGCCGCGGCTTTGCAGGTAAAAGGTCTGCAGGGCGTCCAGCTGGCCAATGGTTGCGCCGTGCGAGCACTTGACGTCATCAGCGTCGATTTTCAGCTGCGGCCGTGAATCCGCTTCCGCGGTGCTGCTCATCAAAAGATTCTTATTCAGCTGATGAGCCACGGTCTGCTGTGCATTCTTCACGATATTGATGCGGCCGTTGAAAACAGCCCGGCATTCATCATAGAGAATGCCCTTATAAACCTGGGAACTCGTCGTATGCGGCGCCAGATGCTGAACCGTTGTCACATGATCCAGGTGGGTCTGCATGCGGCCGAGATAAAGACCATCGAGCCTTGCATTCGCTCCGGATTCTTCCAGATCAATTTGAAGCTCCGTGCGCGAGATGCGGCCGCCAAGCGTCAGGGTAAAGCAGGCGACATCCGCATCGCGGCGCGCTTTGATCAGGTTCTTGCCCACATGCAGCGACTGCGAGCTCAGGATTTTTTCCTGAAAAAGACGCAGCTGCGCGCCACGGCCCACTTCGTAGCTGCTCACCACGTTCGTGAGATGCGGCTCCAGATAGCTGAAATAACTTTCCACCACCGTGGCGCTGGCGCCATCGGCAATATGCACGATATTCCGCGGGCTGATCAGCTGCGCGGCGGCGCTTTCCGTGTTCACAAAGAGGAATTGAATAGGACGCGTCACGGCATGACGCGCATCCACCTGAACCAGGGCGCCACTGCTGAAGGTCGCATCGTTCAGTTCTTCAAAGCTGCCGCGGGGCAGCGAATGGGACGCTTTCAGATGCGCTTCGACCAGGTCTTTTTTCGTTTTGATCGCCCTATGCAGCGGCATCACGGTCAGGCCGCTCTCCGGGTGCATATGCGATTTATGGGGAGCGAAGCTGCCGTTCAAAAAGACCAGCGTATCCGCGCCAGGGATCATAAAATTTTCGAGCGACTTATCCGTATTCGGATGCGCTTCGTCCAGCCAGCCGAAGCTGCCGCCCGTGATCGGACGCAGGCTCGTATATTTCCAATCTTCATTCTGCCGGGTCGGAAAACCGAGCTCACTGAATTTTTGAAAAGCGGACGCACGCAGGGGCCCTATCCAATCGGGTGTCCAATCCGACCCCTGGACGCTGGCGTAAACCTTGTCAATATTGGCTTGCATTCCCACCCTCTATCTCAGTTGAGCAACCAATCGTAGCCACGATCCTCGATTTCCAAAGCCAAAGACAGATCGCCGGATTTAACGATACGGCCGCCTGCCAGAACATGAACGAAATCGGGTTTGATATAGTTCAGAATCCGATGATAGTGCGTGATCATCACGATCGCGTTATCTTCGGTCCGCAGCTTGTTCACGCCTTCCGCGACGATGCGGAGGGAGTCGACGTCCAGGCCGGAATCGGTTTCGTCAAGCAGGGCCAGACGCGGCGCCAGCACAGCCATCTGCAGGATCTCGTTGCGCTTCTTTTCGCCGCCCGAGAGGTCCACGTTCAGTTGACGATCAAGGAAGTCGGAGCTGATTTCCAGCATTTTGGCTTTTTCACGCACGAATGCGTTGAAGGCGGCCGCATCCATGGGATCGACGCCGTGATGCTTACAGACCGCATTGAAAGCCACGCGCAGAAATTCGAGGTTCGGCACGCCGGGGATTTCCACAGGATATTGGAAAGCCAGGAACACGCCTTCACGCGCACGCTCATCCGGGTCGAGTGCCAGGAGGTCTTTTTGCTTGAAGTTGACTTCATACTGGATCGACCCGCCGGTCACTTCATAATCGGGATGTCCCGCGATCACTTTGGAAAGCGTACTTTTCCCGCTGCCGTTCGGGCCCATGATCGCATGAACCTCGCCGGCGTTGACCGTCAGGTTCAGACCTTTCAGAACCTGCTTCTCGTCGACCTTGACCTCTAGACCTTGAATAGTGAGCATGTGCGCGCGCCTCTTGACTAACGGTTAACCGACGGAACCTTCGAGTTTCATTTCCAGGAGCTTCACAGCTTCCACCGAGAATTCGAGTGGCAGCTCTTTGAAGACTTCCTTGCAGAACCCGTTGATCAGCAGGCCGATCGCCTGCTCCTCGTCGATACCCCGCGATTTCAGATAGAAGACTTGTTCCTTGCTGATCTTCGATGTGGTGGCCTCATGTTCGACCACGGCCGTCTGATTCTTCACCTCGATATAAGGGAAGGTGTTGGCACTGCACTGATCTCCAACCAAAAGGGAATCACACTGGGAATAGTTTCGGGCCCCTTCTGCGGATGGCAGAATTTTCACCTGGCCACGGTAGGTGTTCACGGACTGCTCCGCGGATATCCCTTTCGAGATGATGCGGCTCTTCGTATTTTTGCCGATATGAATCATCTTGGTGCCGGTGTCGGCCTGCATTTTGTTGTTGGTCAGGGCCACCGAGAAAAATTCCCCGTGCGAACCATCACCCTGCAGAATGCAGCTTGGATATTTCCAGGTGATAGCCGATCCGGCTTCCACCTGGGTCCAGGAAATATGCGAGTTTTTGCCTGCGCAAAGACCGCGTTTGGTCACGAAGTTGAAGATACCGCCCCGACCCTCTTCATCCCCAGCGTACCAGTTCTGAACGGTCGAATATTTAATCTCGGCGTTATCCAGCGCCACGAGCTCCACGACAGCCGCATGCAATTGATTCTCATCACGCTGAGGCGCGGTGCAACCTTCGAGGTAGCTCACCGAACTGCCTTCCTCGGCGATCACGAGCGTTCGTTCGAACTGCCCGGTTCCCGCGGCGTTGATGCGGAAATAGGTGCTGAGATCCATCGGGCATTTGACGCCCTTCGGAATGTAGCAGAAGGAACCATCGGTAAAGACCGCCGAGTTCAGCGCGGCATAGTAGTTGTCTTTATAAGGAACGACTTTGCCCAGCCACTTCTGAACGAGTTCCGGATGATCCTGGATGGCTTCCGAGATACTGCAGAAGATGATGCCGTGCTTGCCCAGCTCTTCCTTGTAGGTGGTCGCAATCGAAACCGAGTCAAAGACCACATCGACCGCAACGCCTGTGATGCGCTGCTGCTCACCCAGGGGAATGCCGAGCTTATTGAAAGTGGCAAGCAGCTCAGGATCGATATCATTCAGACTCTTGGGGCCGTCGCCTTTTTTCTTCGGCGCGGAATAGTATCGAATCGCTTGAAAATCAATTTTCGGATAGCTGACGTGGGCCCAGGTCGGCTCTTCCAGAGTCAGCCAGTAACGAAAGGCCTTCAGACGGAAATCGAGCACGAATTCCGGCTCGTTCTTCAGCGCCGAAATACGCCGGATGATGTCCTCATTCAGGCCGACAGGGAATTCGTCCGTTTCCACATCACTGACGAAACCGTACTTGTACTCGCGTGAAGCCAACTGATTTTTTTTGGTCGTGGTGTCCATAACTTCCTCAATCCCTTATCAGGGGCCCGCCGATGATTCGAGCAAACGCATGGGCTCACGGCCCGGACGGCACTCGCGGACACCGGTCGCACAATTTTTCTCGTCTTCCTGAAACTGTTCCGCGATATCGGCCAGAGTCATCTGCGACAGGGACCGCCGCACATTCTCGAAGATGAGCTGCCAGGGTTCCTTGGCAATGCAGGCCGAGCGGAATTCACAGCCGGCGTGCTCATCGACGCATTCCACGGGATAAATCCCATCCTCGACCGCGCGAAATATTTCCCAGACGTTGATCAGACGGATGTCGCGTCCTATGCGATAGCCGCCTGTTCGTCCCCGAACACTTTCAACAAGACCATCCCGACGCAGACGAACCAAAATCTGGTCGAGGTACTTCGAGGGAATACCCTGCCTCGCCACAATCTCCTGGCGACGCACCAGAGGTTCGTTGTGACGGTATGCTAAATCCAGCATGATTTTCAGCGCATAGCGACTGCGCGAAGTCAGGTTCAAAGCTCGCTCCTGGTGCGAAAAGCAGCCTATCTTGCGAAGAGCGTTAATGTTTAGCGGAAAGCTATACATTAGGCAACTCGAAGATATAATGTTGACTAAATTAGTCAAGTATTTATCTTTCTCAATTATTCAACGAATTTAGAGGCTTGTGGAGCGCGTCAGAAAGTTGTGATCAAAACTCAATTGTTCTGGATGGATGGGACGCCCTCTGCTAGACCTGAATGTAAGGCAGGAAAGGTCACCGATGATGCATCCCGACCATTTGGTGGAATTGATTCGACGCCATAGTGCCCGCAGCCGGGAAAATCTGCAGGTCGCGGATCGTTTGCGCAGCCTATTGCCACAGGTTTTGCGCAGTCTGAAGCGCGGATACCAGAGCCGGGGCGGTGACGCGGAAAGACACGCCTTAAATGATGCGGTCTACCTGGAACGCATCCAGGAATATCTCGATGTGTACGCTGAAGGACTGGAATCCAAGATACAAAGTGAAACGCATCGCATGATGCTGCAAGCGATGCACTCGCTCAACGCCTTCCGCCGCGCCGCTGAACTCAGGCAACAGAAGCTCGCTGAGCTGGGAAAGCCATCGCGCCCATCTGTTTCCTGATCCTCGTTACCGACCAGTTCGGCCCGAGTCCGCGAAATTCCTTTGGAAACCTTCTCGACAATCTGATCGCCCCTTATTATTGTTATTGCCTCGATCATGCAAAGTCTTGGCTAGGGTTATTCATTCAGTCCAGGGGGCTTACACGTGGAGATAGTTTTTCACATTGGATTTGCGATCATTACGATCGCCGTTTTCGCATACTTCGGATGGAATCTGAAGTTGATCTGGGACCGTATCCAGAAGGGCAAAGGCAAGGAGGAGGTTCGCACCGATGATCCCGGAGCGCGTCTGGCAGAAACTCTGCGGGGCGGTCTGATCCAGGATAAGATGTTCCGCGATCCGGTCTCGGGCATCATGCACGCCTTTATTTTCTGGGGTTTTGTCGTCGTTTCCATCGGAACTCTGGAGACTCTGCTTTATGGCATGATTCCGGGTTTCCACATCACCTCGATCCTTGGCACCGGAACGGCACTGAAAGCCTTCCTCATGTCGCAGGACTTCGCGAACTTCGCGGTGTTTGCGGCGATGATCTTTGCCATCGTGCGTCGTCTCTTTTTCGCTCCCAAGCGTCTTGCTGTTTTGAACAAGGCTTCGAAAAAGGACGCGATGGTCGTGCTCCTTTTCATCCTGGGCCTTGTGTACACGTCGATGCTGATGCTGGGATCGCGCGCACTGTCGGGCGTTTTGCCTTCCGAAGCCTTGCCGTTCTCGACCTTTTTCGCTTCGAACTTCAAAGGACTGGTGAACGACTACCGGGCTCTGGATACGACCATGCTGATCGCGCACTGCACCGTGCTCTTCAGCTTTGTCACCTTCCTCCCCTTCTCGAAGCACCAGCACTTGATCTGGGTCTGGCCGAACATTTACTTCCGCAATCACAAGTCCCGTGGCCGCCTGCGTCCCATGGTCTTTGATGAATCCGCGGAATCCTTCGGCGTCAATAACCCGACCGAATTCACCTGGAAGCAGATCCTCGATGGTCAAACCTGTGTGGAATGCGGCCGCTGTACTGAAGTTTGCCCAGCGAACAACACGGGCAAGCCTTTGGATCCGCGGAAGATCATCCACGATATCAAGTATTCGATGATCGACCATCAGGAAAAGCCGGAAGCCGAGCGCACCCCGCTGATCAACGGTTTCATCACTCCAGACGAACTCTGGTCGTGTACGACCTGCGGCGCCTGTATGGAAGCCTGCCCGCTTTATATCGAGCACATTCCTGCGATCGTCGACATGCGCCGTTATCTGACTTTGACCGAAGGCAGCTTCCCATCCGAGCTGGCCGGCACCTTCCGTAACCTGGAAAACAACTTCTCGCCCTGGGCCATGGCTCCGGCGACTCGCGCGGACTGGGCCAAGGGCCTGAACGTGACGACGATGGCCGAGAAGAGCGACGTTGAGTATCTCTTCTGGGTGGGCTGCGCTGGCAGTTACGACGATCGTTACAAGAAAGTTTCGAAGTCGATCGTCAACATCATGCAGAAGGCCAACATCAGCTTCTCGATCCTCGGCACCGAGGAAAAATGTAACGGTGATACCGCGCGCCGTCTGGGCAACGAATACCTCGCCGACGCGGCTATCCGTGAAAACGTGGAAACGCTGAGCAAGTACAAGATTAAGAAAGTCGTGACGGGCTGCCCGCACTGCTTCAACACCATCAAGAACGAATACCCTGATTTTGGCTTCCAGGCTGAAGTCGTTCACCACAGTGAGCTGATTTCGGATCTGGTGAAGAATGGCAAGATCAAGGCCGGTGATGTTCCGGATGCTGCGAAAAACGTGACCTATCACGATTCCTGCTACCTCGGGCGTCATAACGAAGTCTATGAAGAACCCCGCAAATCCTTGAGCCAGCTGCCCGGCGTGAAGCTGACCGAGATGCCGCGGAACAAGGAAAAAGGCTTCTGCTGCGGTGCCGGCGGCGGTCGCATGTGGATGGAAGAGCATATCGGAACCCGGGTCAACGAGAACCGGGCGAAGGAAGCGATCCAGACGGGCGCCTCCACAGTGGCTACGGCCTGTCCGTTCTGTATGACCATGATGAATGACGGCGTGAAAGCTGAAGGCAAGGCCGACAGCGTTCAGGTCCTCGATATCGCCGAGATCGTCTCGCGCTCCATAGGCGAATAAAGACGTTCCTAAAAAATTCCGGCTGAATGCCTTTACCCTTGGCATTCAGCCGGTTTTCATTCCAGCCTTTTTCAAAATCCCCAATGACACCCAATCCACGACACTGGCAGGATATCAGGATGATTTCACATCCTTCCCAACTTGATTTCCGGGGGTAACATGTTCAAAGCTCTCCAGAGAGCCGCCTTGAGCGTGGCCATTCTTTTCATGGCCGCGCCCGAATCCTGGGCCTCTTTAAAAAGTGAAAAATTGGACAATGGGATGGAGCTTGTGACCTTTGAGGCGCGCAAGGTTCCTTTGGTGACCATTGTGCTGGCCGTCAAAGCCGGGGCCTTTACCGAAAAGCCCGATACCAATGGACTCACGCACCTTTGGGAGCATATGTTCTTCAAAGGCAACGCCTCGATTCCCAATCAGGAAGCTTTTCAAAGGAAAATCCAGGACCTTGGGATCATTTACAACGGCGACACGCATCCGGAACTCGTGCGTTACTACTTCACGCTGCCTTCCGCATTTTTGGAGGAAGGCCTTGATTTCATGTACCACGCGATCGCCACGCCGCTGATCGACCAGCAGGAGCTGGAACGCGAACGCAAGGTGGTCCTGGATGAATGGGATCGCAATGCCTCGCAGCCCAGCTTCAATCTTTATCGCGCGCGCTTGAATGCGATCTATGGGCCCTTGGCCTATCTTCGTTATCCCCTGGGCGAAAGGGAAATCATTGAAAAAGCCGAACGCCAGCAGCTGATGGCCATCAAGGATGAAGTCTTCGTTCCCCAGAACAGCGCCCTCCTCGTCTCGGGTGATTTTGATAGCGCGGCCCTTACGGGTATGGTCAAAAAAATCTTTGGCCGCTGGGAAAACCCGAAAGGCTGGAAAGTCCCCAAAGCCTCGGCCTTTCCCGAGTTTCCGAAGAGTTCGCAGGATATCATCCGGGCCCATCCCCAGGCGCGGAATGTGGGTCTGACGCTGACGTATCCGGGACCTTTGGCGCGCAGCAATCCCCATGATGCGTCGGTCGCGGATGTTCTGAGCGGACTTGTGAACCACAGCCTCAGCACCTTTCATAAACGCTATATCGACTCCGGCCTTACCTATGGCGCGGGCTTTGGCTATCTGACCCAATCGCAGGCGGGTGAGCTGAACCTTTCCGCCAGCTGCAGCCCGGAAAAATTCGAGGACGTCCGCGAGGCTTTAAGAAAGGAACCTCTGCAGTGGATCGAGAAGGATTACTTCACCGAGCAGCAGCTGATCGATGTGCGCCGAAGCCTTGTGATTGATCGGAAGTTTTCTGAAAATCGCCCGAGCGCCTTCATCAAGGATGTGGCCTTCTGGTGGGCGGTCACGGGCCTTGATTACTATGAAGGCTATGTGAACGAACTCAGCAAGGTGACCCTGGATGATGTTCGCGGCTTTGCCAAGAAGTATTTCGTCGGAAAATCCCAGGTCACGAGCGTTCTGCTTTCCGATGAAGACGCCAAAAAATTGAAGCTGGTCGATAACACCGAAGCCAAGCCTGCAGCTGCCAGCCAAGGAGCCGGAAAATGAAGAGGATCTTTTCTTTGCTACTGTCCCTCGGTCTTGGCTGGACGCCTGGACTTTCTGCGAAGCAGCTGGTCAGCGACGCGACCATTGCCCTGCAAAAACAGAACACTGAAGTTTTTGAACTCCCTGGCAAGGTGCCGGTTGTCTATCGCCGCATTGAAGGCACCGAGATCGTTCAGATCGCCACCGCCATGGCCTATGGTGAGGCGCATGTGCCAGCTGCGCAGCAGCCCGCCCTGGGCGTTCTTTTCGAACTGATGAAACGCGGCACCAAAACCTGGCCGAAGGATAAGCTCTATGCTCTGGTGGAAAAATACGCGGCATCCATCGGCTGCGGCGTGAGCATTGAAACCAGCGCCTGCAGCATGGCGACTCTGGAAGAGTTTTTGCCCGAACTTCTGCCCGTGTATGCGAGCGTCATGCGCGAACCAGCTTTTGATGCGACCGAAGGCCAGCTGATCCTGCAGCAGACCGAAGCCGGACTCAAGAGCATGACCCAGAATCCCGAGGCCTATGTGAACGAGGTCGTGAACTCGGTTTTTTATGGTGGCTCCCATCCTTACTGGATGCCCAATGAAAAGGAACTAGAGTACCTGAAAAAGATCCAGCTCAAAGACCTTCCCGCCCTGCATGCGGATGTCATGAAAAAAAGCCGCAAGGTGATCGTCGTGGTCGCGGGGATGCCGACGGAGAAGCTGAAAAAACTTCTGACCGAGCACCTCGGCTCGCTGCCTCAAGGCAGCAGCAATCTGAAATCCCCACCGACTCCGAAGTTCAACGCCAAAAAGAATTTCGCGATGGCCGACAGGGATATCCCCACCGCCTATGTGCGGGCGAAGTTTTCACTGCCTCCCTACACCAGTACTGATTCCGCAGGCATCAATCTTCTTATGCGCATCCTCAGTGAAGAACTGGAAAGCGAAGTGCGGACCAAGCGCTCGCTTTCATACGCGGTCTATGCGCAGCAGGTGTCCTTGGCTATGGGTATCGGTGTGATTCACGCCTCGACCTCGCGGCCCAAGGAAACTTTGGAAGCGATTATTCCCGTCGTGAAGAAACTGCGGGATGAGAAGATGAGCAAGGAGGATCTGGAGCGGCATAAGACAGTGTTTGCGACCGGCTATTTTCTGACTCTTGAAGAGCATGGGAGCCTCGCCAGTTCCCTGGCCTCGTCCTACCTTTACGATGGCAATACCAACCGCCTTTACAATATGCCGCGCGAACTGGAAAAGGTCACAACCGAGGACATTCAAAGGCTCGCAAAGCAGTATCTTAAGGATTTCCGTTTGGGTGTCGTCTATCGCAACAAGGATTTTCAAAAGCCCTGGGCGGATGGTTTCCTGAAGTCTCTGAATTGATCAGGCCGCATCAAGGTCCCAGCGGATCCTCATAAAGAGAGCGGCAGGCAGCAGGATTTCAAGGGTAAAGGGATGGAGGTGGCCTTCGGGCCCCTTCGGATCAAGCAGCTGAATCCTGACGTCTCCGCCCGCCTGCCGCGCGAAATTCCGAATGGCATCCATACCCATACCGCGACCGGAGATATCGGTGGTATCCCGGCTCGTGCTGAGCCCCGAAAGAAAGATGAGTTCCGCCGCTTCGGACGCAGTTCGGGCGCTGTCCGGCGCAATCAGCCCATTTTTCACGGCGATCCTGCGAATTCTATCGACATCCAGACCCCGGCCATCATCCTCATACGCTATGCATACGAACTTGCCATCCATAGAGACGTCCATACGCAGGAGCCCCGCGGGATCCTTGTGCGCATGACGGCGCTCCTCGGGCCCTTCGAGTCCATGATCCATGCTATTGCGAAGGACATGGATAAAGATCTTATGCAAAAGCTCTTCGGTGTGAGTCGTGACGTGAAAGCCTGCAGCGTTGATCAGAACATCGGGCTGATGTTTGCCAAGATCCCGGGCCAGGGTCGCAGTCCCTTTGGTGATGCTGCGGAGCACCTCATCAAGAGGGCGATAGAGCTGGCTAAAAAGGGCCGCGATCGCTCCATCCAAAAGAGCCTGCGCCTCATAAGGCCCCGACCCACGCAGCAGCTGTCGGGCCTTTTCCAGGGCGCCATGAATCTGTCGAGCCTGGTGGTGGCCGATGCTGCCGCCCTTGTCCTCGCTCGGGCGACGGCCGAGTTTTTCCGAATGGATGCTGTCATAGATGTCAAGGATACGCTCGGCGTCATCCAGATCCCGGTTCATTTTTCCCAGATCCCAGGGCGCGTCCGGGTTTTTTTGCAGGCTTGCATAGTACTGCTCCACCGAATGAAAGACCTGCGTCATCTTTTTAAAATACAGCGAACGCGCCGCGCCCTTCATGGTGTGCAGATTGATGAAGAGGATTTTCAAAACCTCCCAGTCCTTATCCAGGTCATGAACTGTGTTGATGAGGCGGCGGTTTTCGTTCAGAAAGTCGCGGCAGCTGCTGGAAAAGCGATGATAGATGGGAGCCGGGACATTGATAAGCTCCTGGATGAGCAGCAGCTCCTCTTTTTTGCCGCGGGCTTCCAGTTCGAGAGAACGCAGTTCCGTCATATCCCGCAGGGTGACAAGCAGCTGCTCCACCTTCCCTGCAGGATCGACGATCGGGCTCCAGCCCAGTTCGAGTATCATGCTTGTACCGTCACGTCGCGTCACGACCATATCGCGGGGCAGCGTGGCCTGATTTAAAGCAAAGCCCAGCGGATCCTCGCCGAGAATCGCATCCAGGACGCTTTCCATCTGACTTTTTTGATCCGGTTCCAGGTCACTGCGTTCCAAAAGCAGCTGAAGGCCATCGCGGCCGGTCAGATCCTGGACCTCGAAGAGCTGCAGAAGATGCTGCGAATAGTCCTTGTGAATTTTCCTGCCTTCGCGGGTGATCAAAAAAATACCGAGCGGAATCTGTTCCAGGATCGAGCGGATTTCGCGGGTCTTTTCGCTGACGATCTCCTCCAGATTCTCATTCAGGCGGTCGATGCGATCAAAGGCCTGGGAAAACCTGCGAGCCAGCAGGAGGGATTGTCCGACAATGAAGGCAAAGAGGCCAAATCCTCCCAGGGCTATGGATTCAAAAAAGAGTCGAATCGAATCATGAATGGCGGTGGCGAAGAGCACGGCGGTCGCGCTCAGGAAAATGCCAGCGCCGTCCCTTTTTTCACGGAAGGCTTTGATCGCGCGCACCAAAACGTAAAGCGCATAGAGTCCGGTCACAAGGTTGAAGGTAATGAAAGGAATCTCGGTGTCTTTCACCTCTGTGAAAAAACTTCCGGCATAGATGCCAGGACCCATGATCAGAAGGAAATGAGCCACTCTTTTGGAAAAAAGCTCCGGATACATTTCGTGGCTATAGTAAGCAAAGAAGGGAACGGCCATCATCCAGACCATGAAAAAGCGCATGCTATCAGGATAGCTCAGATGCGGGAAGAAGGTTCCCATGGTGGCCGACGAGGCCGCGATCATGTAAAGAGCGATGAAAAGACAGAGAAAGGCGAAGTAGAGGGTCGAGGGCGTTTTCGTGCGCAGAGCAAAAAGGCAAAAGTGATAGATGGCCATGATGAAAAGACAGCCGACCAGAAAGAGGGCAAGCCCCACATCCCTTTGAAAACTGCGCTTGATGGATTCCACCGTGCCCAGCGTGGGCGTGTTGGGCATGCCGGGCAGATGAATGTTAAAACTTGTGACCTGAACGATGATATCGAATTCCGCGGAGGCTGGGGTGAAGGTCCAGTAGTCCTCATGAAGGACGGGGCGATAGACGCGGGGATCATCGTTCCTTGCAACCTGACCGGCTTCCTCGATGAATTGATCATCAATAAAAAGTTTTGAAGCCGATAGCACCCACGGCATGCGAATGGCCAGCGTGCGTGCTTCCCTGAGCTTCACATGCAGACGATAGGTCGCGTATCCGCGCTTCGGATAATCCTTCACAAAGTTCCAAAGTCCTGGCACCGCAATGATGTCAGCCTTCGGCTTCTTCGCGGCAAGATCCGCGTGCTCGTAAAGCTCGGTCCAATAGAACTCCCATTCGCCTGAGAGTCGCACCTGCGGCTCTTTATCGAAGTTCCACTCCTCCAGATCAAGAATTCCGTTATGCGCGCGAGCGAAAAGCGGAGTGTCCAGGACAAGCAGGATTCCCAGAGTGAGTTTAAAAATGTGGTACAGCCAATGTCTGAAGTTCATAAAACCGCCAGGGCTTATGACGACATTTCGGTGTTTTTTCGGGGAAACTAAAGGGGTTTGGGAAGTTGGCAAGAGCCGTGCGTGCGACTCTTACCTGCTGATTGAAATCAGGACAGGGCCTTGACCGCCTCGACGATATCATCGGTGGCAATTACTTCAAAACCATCGCGTGGTACCATGCGACGCACAAGTCCGAATAGAACTTTTCCTGGACCGACTTCGATGAAGCGCTGAATGCCTTCGTTTTTCGCAGCATCAATGGATTGTATCCAACGTACCGGACCATCGATCTGGTCGATGAGGTACTGCGCATTATAATCGCGCACAACGCTACCGGTGATGTTGGCAATCACGCCTTCGGAATTTTTCGCGAAGTAACTACTTTCCAGGAGCCCCTGCATATCCTGCTTGGCTGGCTTCATCAGACTCGAATGGAAGGGAGCGCTGACGGGCAAGTCCACATAGCGGATCTGAAGCGTCTGGAGGTCTTCGCAAAGGTGCAGGACGGCTTTCGCATGACCTGCGATCACCAGCTGAGCGTCGCTATTATAATTGGCGATCTCAACCCGATGTTCCGGTCGCGAGTGCTTCGCGCAAAGGGCTTCCAACTGATCCACGGGCATTTTCATTACGGCAGCCATGGCGCCGACGCCCGGAGGAACAGCTTTCTGCATGGCTTCGCCACGCTTTCTGACCAGGAAACTCGCGCGCCCCAGACCCAGCTTGCCTGCTGCGACCAGAGCCGAATATTCACCCAGACTGTGACCGGCAAAAAGATCCGGTTTCAGTCCCACTTCATCCTGCAGAACCTTCCAGTACGCAACCGCAGTCGCGAGAAGGCAGGGCTGAGTGTTGGCTGTCAACTTGAGTTCGTCTTCAGGACCTTCGAGGCAAAGACGACGAATGTGGAGTTGGCAGGAATCTTCCGCTTCCTCAAAGACGGCTTTCACATAAGGAAAGGCTTCGAGAAGCTTTTGGCTCATGCCCACATACTGGCTTCCTTGCCCTGGGAACATGGCGAGTGTCGCTGACATTTATCCCTCGGCAGAGAAGTTCGTGTCGCTGGAGTTCATTTTCTTGGGCTCAAGCCACTGCTTGCCGCGGTAGTGGCCGCAAGAGTCGCAGATGCCGTGGTGAGGCTTCACAGTGCTGCAGTTTGCACAGATGGATACGCCGTGAAGTTTCAGGGCGTGGTGCGAACGGCGCATGTTGCGCTTCGAATGGGATGTTCGGGTCTTAGGTACTGCCATGAGAAATACTCCTTTGATCGCAGGCGTATTGAATAATAGTATGCGTCAGGGCTTTCGCCGTCCTGTCATCAGGAACCTACCCTATTACAGTTTCCCTGTCGTCTGGTCAAGTTCGGACTTGTCCTGGAAGGTGCGAAGCGCCTGGGGGAGTTAGCGGACATCCTGGATGAAAAGAGTCAGTTCGCCACGGTCCATCTTGGTGTTCCCAGTCAGGAAGGCACCACGAGCACGGCTGCGGAGCGTCTCACTATAAGCATTTTTAAAGAACACGGCCTTCATGCTGGCGCCGGTTCCATCAAAGAGCGTCAATGTGCACTTGCTGGGACAGGATTCCAAAGCGGAATTGCTGAAGGTCAGCGGGCCTATCGTTTGAATGCGTCCTGCTGACTCTATGGCCTTGGCAATCGGGCCTGGGCCTCTTTGCTGCGGAATAGTGTCAGTATTCCGGGGACTGTCGTTGTCCTGGGAAACCCGGGTGGCAGCCGTATTTTTGCGGATCGGACGTCTTTCCTGACGTGGTTCGGGTTTGGGTTCGGGCTTTTCGCGTTCCACTTTTTTGGGTGGAGGCGGGGGCGCCTCTTTTTTCGGTGCCGGTTCGGGAGCTTTTTGAATCAGGCGTGGCCTGGCCTTGGTGTGTGCGGGTTGTTCTTCGGTCTCTTCCTCGACGGCCTGGCGGTGAGCGGGCTCGCTCGTGCTCTGCTCGTAGACGAGATACACGAAGGCCCCCAGAATCAAACCGATGAAGGCCATCACGAGGTACGCGCGATTCTTGCGATCCTGCGCCACCCGGCGGCTGCTCGCCATGCGCGCAAGTTCATTCATCACTTTGGAAGACGGGCTGCCCACACCGATCTGCTGCGGAATGCGGCCATCTTCGGCGAGTTCTTTCAAACGATCGCCGGAATAGCTCGAAATAAACTGCGTGATCGGTATGGTTTTTTCATTGCCGATCTTCTGCACGCGGACTTTCTTATTCAGCATGTTGCGATTGTAAAGCGACTGAATTTCCAGGGCGCTGAGCGGTCCCAGAACCTTTTCGCGGTCGATCAGATAGTATCGCTTGCCGGAGTTGCGTGTGCCGGTATCGTTGCGCTGCGCAAAATCCTCGGGACCATCGCTGTCATCGGGATCTTCCACGGGCTTTGGTTTGGCTTTGGATCCTGTTCCCGCGGACTTGCCGACGCCTGCGGCCGCTTCCAGGATCGCGCTGCGATCGGCGACCACGGTACCTTCGGGCATGGATGCAGGTGAGGCGCTTTCCAGGGGACTTTCGGATCCCTCGCGGAATATCTCATCAACTTCAATCAAAT